>JAFUXN010000082.1 GCA_017477125.1 Selenomonadaceae bacterium | reverse complement strand
GAACATGATCACCGGCGCAGCGCAGATGGACGGCGCTATCCTCGTCGTCGCCGCGTCCGACGGTCCGATGCCGCAGACTCGCGAGCACATTCTGCTTGCCCGTCAGGTGGGCGTGCCTGCAATCGTCGTTTTCCTCAACAAGGTCGACCAGGTTGATGATGATGAGCTGCTCGAGCTCGTTGACATGGAGGTTCGCGACCTTCTCACCAGCTACGAGTTCCCGGGCGATGAGATTCCGATCGTCATGGGCTCCGCTTATCAGGCGCTCAACCCCGACGGCAAAGTTTCCGACGCTGACGTTGCGAAACAGCAGGAGAACATCATCAAACTGCTTGACGCCGTCGACACCTACATTCCGACGCCGACCCGCGACACCGATAAGCCGTTCCTTATGCCGGTCGAAGACGTGTTCACCATCACCGGACGCGGCACCGTTGCCACCGGTCGTGTTGAGCGCGGCGAGCTCAAGCTCAATGAGCCGGTTGAGATCGTCGGCTTGATGGACGAGCCGCGCAAGACCGTCGCCACCGGTATTGAGATGTTCCGCAAACTGCTTGACTATGCTCAGGCGGGCGACAACGTCGGCGTTCTGCTCCGCGGTATCGATCGCAAAGAAATCGAGCGCGGTCAGGTTATCGCGAAACCGGGCTCGATTCACCCGCACACCAAATTCAAGGCTCAGGTCTACGTCTTGACCAAAGATGAGGGCGGTCGCCACACTCCGTTCTTCGCAAACTATCGTCCGCAGTTCTACTTCCGCACGACCGACGTGACGGGCGTGGTCAGCAATCTCAAAGACAATGACGGCAATGCGGCAGAGATGTGCATGCCCGGCGACAACATTGAGATGCAGGTCGAGCTCATCACCCCGATCGCAATCGAAAAAGGTCTGCGCTTCGCTATCCGCGAGGGCGGTCACACCGTCGGCGCAGGTCGCGTCATCGACATCGACGAGGCTTGATCGGATCGAAGTACACACATTCGATCGTTGAAAAATAAATTCCCGCCCACCCACCTGAGATTTCGGTATGAACCATGGCGGGCGGGCGGGGAAATTTTTGCAGTGATTCGGCAGATGGCTCGGCACGTATCGAGGGAACTGCCGTTGAGAAATGTTGGGAGCCATGACTCCCGACTGAGGAGGAATATTCATTGCCGGCTAAGAAGCAACAGAAAATCCGCATTCGTCTCAAGGCGTACGATCATAAGTCGCTCGACAGCAGCGCGGCGAAGATCGTTGAGACCGCAAAGAAAACCGGCGCGATGGTCTCCGGACCGATCCCGCTTCCGACCGAGAAGAGCATCTACACGATTCTCCGCTCGCCGCACGTCAACAAAGATTCTCGTGAGCAGTTCGAGATGAGAACGCATAAGCGCCTCATTGACATACTGCAGCCGACCAACAAGACCGTCGACGCGTTGATGCGTCTCGATCTGCCTGCCGGCGTCGACATCGAGATCAAAGTTTAAGGCGAGGAGGCGTGAGCATTGTCAAGAATGATCTTAGGCATCAAACTTGGAATGACGCAGCTTTTCACCGATGAGGGCAAAGTCATTCCCGTGACCGTCATTCAGTCCGGCGGCAACGTCGTCCTTCGCAACAAGACCGTCGAGACCGACGGTTACAACGCGATTCAGATCGGCTTCGGCGAGATCAAAGAGTCGAAGGTCAACAAGCCGATGGCGGGTCAATTCAAGAAGGCGGACGTCAAACCCGTGAAATTCATTCGCGAGCAGCGTCTTGCCGAGGCGTCGGAGCATAAAGTCGGAGACATGATCGAAGTCGATGTGTTCAACGCGGGAGATTTGGTTGATGTGATCGGCACGTCGAAGGGCAAAGGATTCGCGGGCGGCATCAAGCGTCACAACTTCGCGCGCGGACCTATGGGTCACGGCTCGAAATCTCATCGCGAGCCCGGTTCGACGGGCGCGATGTTGTCGGGTCCCGGCGGTCGCGTGTTCAAGGGCAAGAAGTTGCCGGGTCGAATGGGCGGCAATCGCACCACGGTTCAGCGTCTGACGGTCGTGAAGATCGACAAGGATCGCAATTTGATCCTGATCAAGGGCGCGGTACCGGGAGCCAAGAAGGGGCTCGTCATCGTCCGCGACACGGTCAAGCCCAACAAGAAATAAAGAAGGGAGGCGCAATCGTGCCAACAGTTTCAGTTTACAGCATGAGTAATGAGAAGGTCGGCGATATCAATCTCAGCGATGATATTTTCAACGTGGAGATGAATGCCGGCGTCGTTCACCAAGCGGTTGTGATGCAGCTGGCGTCGCAGCGTTTGGGAACGCATTCGACCAAAACGCGTGCGGAAGTCCGCGGCGGCGGTCGCAAACCGTGGCGGCAGAAGGGCACGGGTCGTGCACGCGTGGGCTCGCGTCGGAGTCCGTTGTGGCGTGGCGGCGGAATCATCTTCGGACCCAAGCCGCGCGATTACTCGTTCAAGATGCCGCGCAAGCAGCGTCGTTTGGCGCTCAAGTGCGTGCTCAGCGATAAAGTCAAGAGCGGCGATCTGATTGTGCTCGACGATCTCAATTTCGAGGCGCCGAAGACCAAGCAGTTCGTCAAACTCCTCAGCGATTTCAACGTTGAGAAAAAGGCGCTGTTCATCACGCTCGAGATGATCGAGAACGTCACGCGCTCCGCCAACAACATTCAAGGCGTCAAGACGATCGGAGCACTCAATCTCAACGTCTACGACATTCTCAATCACGATAAATTGTTCATCACGAAAGAAGCCATCGCCAAGATCGAGGAGGTGTATGTTTGATGGAAGCAAGAGACATCATCATTCGCCCGCTGATCACCGAGCGTTCGACGGAGTTGATGGCGGAAGGCAAATATGTGTTCGTGGTCGACAAGCGCGCGAACAAGATCGAGATCGGCAAAGCGATCAATGAGATATTTGATGTGAAGGTCGAGAAGGTCAACACCGTCAACGTCACCGGCAAGACGAAGCGCCGCGGTCGGACGGTTGGCAAGCGCGCCGATTACAAGAAGGCGATTGTCAAGCTCGCAGCGGGCGAGACGATTGAGTTCTTCAGCGCATAAATTTTGAGCAAAGGAGGTTAAACGAAGTTGGGCATTAAATCATTCAAGCCGTACACTCCGGGGCGTCGTTTCATGACGGTCTCGACGTTCGAAGAGATCACGACCGATAAACCCGAGAAGTCGTTGCTGGCTCCGCTCAAGAAGCATGGCGGACGCAATCAGCAGGGACGTTTGACGGTGCGGCATCAGGGCGGCGGTCATAAGCGTCGTTATCGCATCATCGATTTCAAGCGCAATAAGGACGGCATGCCGGCGACGGTCAAAACGATCGAATACGATCCCAATCGCTCCGCGCGGATAGCGCTGTTGCAGTATGAGGACGGCGTTAAGACGTACATCATAGCGCCGAACGGATTGAAGGTCGGCGACGTGATCGAGTCGGGTCCCGAGGCGGATATCAAGACGGGCAACGCGTTGCCGCTCAAGAATATCCCGGTCGGCACGATGATCCACAACATCGAGATGAAGATCGGCAAGGGCGCTCAATTGATCCGCAGTGCGGGAGCGGCGGCTCAGCTGATGGCGAAGGAAGGCAACTATGCACTGATCCGCATGCCGTCGGGCGAGATTCGTAAGATACATATCAACTGCCGCGCGACGATTGGGCAGGTCGGCAATATCGATCACGAGAACATTTCGATCGGTAAAGCGGGACGCTCGAGATGGTTGGGCATTCGTCCTGCGAACCGCGGCGTCTCGATGAACCCGGTCGACCATCCGCATGGCGGTGGTGAGGGTCGCAGTCCTGTCGGTCGCAAGCATCCTGTGACCAAGTGGGGCAAGTGTGCGATGGGCGCGAAGACTCGTCGCAAGAAGGCGTCCGATAAGCTCATCGTTCGTCGTCGTAAGTGATCACCGTTCCTCTGCGGGGCAACGGGAGTTACGAAAAAAATTTTTTCT
>JAFUXN010000081.1 GCA_017477125.1 Selenomonadaceae bacterium | reverse complement strand
CCGTTGTGGATGGTGTTGAGGGAGTCCGCGGAGCGTCGGCGGAAGGCGGCTGACTGAAAGGGGTTTAGCAATGAAAAATTTTATGCGATTCGTCGAGAGGCTGTACAAGGAAAATTATTTAACGTTGCACGAACGATTGGTCACCGAAAAAATTCCGTGCACGGTCGTATCGGCTTCGACGGTAAGTGATACAAAAAAATTTATCGAGCGACTTCGCGCGGAAGGATTGATCATTGACCGTCTGCTCCTCACCCCCCCCCCTCAAGAAAATTTTTCTGTTGAGAACGTCATATCGGACGTTGAGGTCAGCAGTTTGAAAGATTTTCCGACGCTTAATCCGAAGCCTCGATTCATTTTTGTTGATGTCGAGATCGATTATAAATTTGCGGCGACGATTGGCGATCCCTCCGTGACGATCCTCAAGCCGCCGCTCAAACTTTCTACAACTCGCGCTGCTGTCGACGCCTGCATGTCGAACATATCCAAACTCTTCGAGCTCTATCAGTCGTTCATTGATGACGAAAGTCGAAAAACCTTGTGCGGCTATTGGCTCTCGCGTTTGACAAGGAAATTTGGAGAGATTGTTGAAGCTCCGACGCCGCATTACGTTTGCAGGGGCTTCATTCCGAATCACGGAGACATCGTCATTGATGTGGGCGTTTGCGACGGGGTGACTTCGGCTTGGTTTGCCGGACTCGGTTGCAAGGTCTACGCTTTTGAAATGGATCATTATAATTACGAACTCGCCAAGACGCTCGCTCAAGATAAAAATTTTACGCTCGAAAACTTCGGGCTCGGCTCATTCAAACATGAAATGCGCTACTCTCATGACGAGAATAATATCGGGGGCAGTTTCCTCAACCTTGAAGGTGATCGGGCGACACAGATCATCACGCTGGACTCGTATGTCATTGAGAAGGGGCTCCCGCGCGTCGATTTCATCAAACTCGATGTCGAGGGCGCGGAATTTGATGTGATCAAAGGTGCGGCAACTTCCATAGCACGTTGGAAACCGATCCTTGCCGTCAGTGCCTATCACAAGCTCGATGATTTTTGGAAACTGGCGTCGCTGATCAAATCTATCTGCCCCGATTACGAATTTGCGTTGAGGCATTTCAGAACTTCGAGGGAAAACGAGTTATTGACTTTCCGTCCCGAGATCGAGCAACTCTTCGTTGAATACGATCTCGACGACTCAATAATCTCAATCGGAGAGTGCGTCCTGTTTGCGAGATAAATCGAAAGGGATTGCCATGAACTCTAATTGGATTCTCTGCGACAACGACGAGACTGTTATAAATTCTATCGCCGACGAGTTGAGCATCGATAGGCTGACGGCAGCGATTGCTTTTCATCGCGGCATCACCTCCGCCGACTCCGCGCGGAATTTTTTCGAGCCGGAGAGCGCTCAACCGTTCCACGATCCGTTCGAGATGAAGGGCATGGCGGTCGCGGTCGATAGGATCGTTCGAGCGATCGACGGCGGCGAACGCATTGTCGTTTATGGCGATTACGATGTCGACGGCATGACCGCGTCGGCGATCCTGATCAAATGTTTGAGACGGTTGGGCGCGGCGGAGGTTGGCGCGTACATTCCGAGCAGGCAAACCGAGGGCTACGGTTTCAATGTCGAGGCGCTCAAGTCGCTCGTCGGCAATTACGATCTGCTCATCAGTGTCGACTGCGGGATCACCAACGACAACGAGCTCGAGGCGATCAAGGGCGCGTTCGACGTGATCATCACCGATCATCATCTGCCGAGCGGCGAGGTCAAGAATGCGTTGGCGGTGCTCGACCCTCATCAGCCCGATTGCAATTACCCCGATAAGAATTTGTGCGGGGCGGGCGTGGCGTTTAAACTTTGTCAGGCGCTCAATTGTCGGCTCGATGGCATTGATTATCGAACGTATGTCGAGGACATTGAGCTTGCCGCGTTGGGGACGGTCGCCGATCTGGTGCCGTTGATGGGCGAGAATCGTAAGATCGTTCGGCTGGGGCTTGAACGCATGTCGTCGACGGCGAACGTCGGGCTGAAAGAGTTGATCGCGGTGGCGAGGCTCGAGGGCAAGAAGCTCAACGCCGGGCATTGCGGGTACAGTTTGGGACCGCGGCTCAATGCGATCGGTCGGTTGCAGGTCGCGACGCTCGGCTTGGAATTGCTGTTGACGAACGACGTTCTCAAAGCTCAACGGTTGGCGACGATGCTCGATCGGGAGAACACTCAACGCAAACAGCTCGAGGCGCGAATGATCGCGGAGGCGGACGAGG
This sequence comes from Selenomonadaceae bacterium, assembly GCA_017477125.1. Classification (GTDB taxonomy): domain Bacteria; phylum Bacillota; class Negativicutes; order Selenomonadales; family Selenomonadaceae; genus Quinella. Next base: position 33,925 of record JAFUXN010000081.1, on the reverse strand, counting down.
CATTTCAACGTCGAAGATCGGAAGCGGGCGGCGGGTTGAGCTCGATCGTGATCGCGCGGGAAGGCTGGCATAAGGGCGTGGTCGGCTTGACGGCGTCGCGTCTGGTCGAACGATATTACCTTCCGACGATCATCATCGCGCTCGACGGAGATTTGGCGGTCGGGTCGTGTCGAAGTATCATGGGGCTGCACATGAAAGAGGCGCTCGATCATTTCAGCGAGCGGTTCATGCACTACGGCGGGCACGAGATGGCGGCGGGGCTGACGATGGCGCGAGAGGGCGTTGAGTCGTTTGCGCGAGACTTCGATGAGTATGTGCGGACGAAGTTGAGCGTTGAGCAGTTCATGCCGACGGTCAAGCTCGACGCGGAGATCGAGCCGACGGCGTTCACGCTTGAGCTCGTTGAGGAATTGGAGAGGTTGGCGCCGTTCGGGATCGGCAATCCGCATCCGAAGTTCGGTTGGAGAAATGTGCATGGGCTCAACGCGCGAGCGATGGGATCAGACGCTCAACACCTCAGCTTCGACGTTGAGACTTTGAGCGTGGCTGATGAAGTTGTCGACGATCAGCGCCCTGCAACCGACGCCGACAATGTTTCAACGGAAGAAAACGCCGACGATGTTGCGGAGCCCGATATAATGTTCTTCGACATAGACGGCGTTGATGAGGGCGCGGCGATGTTCGGCGACTTCGATAATCCGATCGAGTTCAACGAGGACGAGGACGATCGCGTTGATTGGCTCGATGAAGGCGTCGGCATTACCGATAAGCCCGTCGAGATCAAAAAATCCGTCCGCGCGGTCGGTTGGGGCATGGGATCGCTGGCGTCGCTGGTCAACACCGAACCTATCAACATCGTTTTCGAACCGAACGTCAACGAGTACAACGGCGAGCGCTCCGTTCAATGCGTGGTCGCGTCGATCGAACCCGACGGCTCCAATGAGCAGTTCCCCGATCGCGCCGCCCTCGGTCGCATTTATAAATTCCTTCGGTCGTACGCCAAGGGCGAGAGGCTCAAACCGTTCGACATCTGCAGGATCGCCTCCGCATTCAGAAATTCGACCTCCGCCTTCGACAATCCCGCGCTCAATTCGATCTACACCATGGCGTGCGCCGTCGAAGTGTTTGGCGAGATCGGACTGATACATTTCGACGCCGACCGCAAAAATTTCCGCATGCCCGTCCCGACAAAAACTTTCGACCTCAACCGCTCGAGGCTGTTCACTCTCAACATTGGAGGTGGTGCAAATGAACGACAAGGGTAAGTCACCCGTCACAATAGAATCGTTAATCGCCGCAGTCAAATCCTATCAGCCAAATGCCGATCTCAATTTGATCGAGCGCGCTTACCTGGTCGCGAAGGAAGGACATGAGAAACAGACGCGAGCGTCGGGCGAACCGTACATCAATCACCCGATGCAGGTCGCGCAAATCCTGACCGAGTTGCATCTCGACGACGAGACGATCGCGGCGGCGCTCCTGCACGACGTGGTTGAGGATACGGTCTTCGAACTCGACGAGGTTGAAGACATGTTCGGACCGGAGATTGCGTTGCTCATCGACGGCGTCACCAAGCTCGGGCGCATACCGTTCCGCTCGAAGGAGGAGCAGCAGCTTGAGACGTATCGCAAAATGTTCCTGGCGATGTCGAAAGATATCCGCGTGATCATGATCAAGCTGGCGGATCGATTGCACAACATGCGCACGCTGAAGTTCATGCGCGAAGACAAACGTCGGCGGATCGCTCAAGAGACGATGGAACTGTATGCGCCGCTGGCAAATCGATTGGGCATCTCGAATATCAAATGGGAGCTCGAGGATTTGAGCTTGAGATATCTCGAGCCCGAAATTTATTATGAGCTCGTGGAGAACGTCAATCAGAAGCGGCGCGAGAGGCAAGACTTTGTCAGCGAGGCGGTTCGACAGATCGAAGAGGAGTTCGACGACTCGGACATACACGCGTCGATCAGCGGGCGCGCCAAACATTTCTACAGCATTTACAAGAAGATGATGCGCGACCACAAAGACATCGGCGAGATTTATGATCTGTCGGCGGTGCGCATTTTGGTCGACACGGTCAAAGACTGCTACAACGTGCTCGGGATCATACATGCGAAATGGAAACCGATCCCGGGTCGATTCAAAGATTACATCGCGATGCCGAAGTCGAACGGGTATCAATCGTTGCACACGACGGTGATGGCGCTCGGTCACCCGCTCGAAATTCAGATCAGGACGTTCACGATGCATAAGATATCCGAATACGGAGTGGCGGCGCATTGGAAGTACAAGGAGAAGGGTCACAGCGTCGACGCCAACGGTTCGTTCGATCAGAAGATGTCGTGGCTGAGGCACGTGGTCAATCTGCAGGAGGAGATCACCGATCCCAAAGAGTATTTCGAGGCGCTGAAGGTCGACGTGTTCAGCGATGAGGTGTTCGTGTTCACTCCGCGCGGAGATATTTTATCGTTGCCGCTGGGCTCGAATCCGATCGATTTTGCGTATCGGGTGCACACCGAGGTCGGGCATCACTGCATCGGGGCGAAGGTCAACGGCAAGCTGGTGCCGCTCGAATATAAATTGCAGAACGGCGATCTGGTTGAGATCATCACCAATAAGCACAACCATGGACCGAGTCGGGATTGGCTCAACATCGTGGCGTCGTCGGACACGCGGAGCAAGATCAGAGCGTGGTTCAAGAAAGAGAATCGCGAAGAGAACATTGCCAACGGTCGTGAGATGCTCGAGCGCGAGCTTAAAAAGTTGGGTTACACGCCGAAGGATATGCTCAAGGACAATCGGCTGACGGAAGTTTGTCGTCGGCTCAACGTCGCGACGGAAAATGAACTGTTGGCGGCGGTGGGCTACGGCGGTCAATCGGTGCAAGGGATCATCACCAAGCTCGTCGAGCTGCACAAGAAGGAGCTCAAGGACAGCATGCCCGACGACGTGTCGGCGTTGCTTTCGGAGATCAAAAAACCTCAACGCGGCAATCAACGCAAGACTGATCACGGAGTGCTGGTTGAGGGCGAGAGCGGATATTTTGTTCGACTGGCGAAGTGTTGCAATCCGATCCCGGGCGATCCGATCGCAGGATACATCACGCGCGGGCGAGGGGTGTCGGTGCATCGAGCGGACTGCCCCAACATTTTATCGGGAACGGACATCGAGCGAATGATCGAAGTGAGCTGGGAAGCGGTACTCGATCGAGATTACACGGCGGAGATCGAAATCGTCTGCAATGACAGGAGCGGAGTGCTGGCGTCGATCCTGGCGATGCCGGCGGAGATGAAGCTCAACATTCACTCGGTGCACGCTCAACCGAACAAGAGCAATAAGACGTCGACGATCGATCTGACGGTCGAAGTGAAGAACGCCGAGCAGATCGATCAGCTGATGACGAAGATGAGACGCGTCGAAGACGTTTACAGCGTGGCGCGACCGATGGACAAGATCGCGTCGAAATGATCCCGAGATTGATCGGGATTTTTTTTTTGCCCGCCTCAATGATTTTATGTTATACTGTTTTCAACAGAAATCCGAAGGGAAGTGATCGCATGTCCATCGAAACCAATCCCGAGCAGAGCAGTGAAATGCGCGAGCCGGAGAGCCGACGGTTCGGACTCTTCGGCAAGAAGAGCAGCGGCAAGTCCGCGCTCATCAACGCCCTTCTCGGTCGAGACGCCGCCGACGTCAGCGAAACCACCGAGCCGACTTATCAAGCGATGGAGATATACGGGATCGGATCGGTCACGCTGGTCGACACCGCGGGGCTCGACTCGACCGGCAAGCGCATCAAGAAAACTCAAGCCGCCGCCGAAAAATTAGATGTCGCGCTCATGCTCATGGCTAATGATTCGCTCGAGCTCGAACTGGTGTGGATGAGCCGATTGCGTCACAATGGAGTGGCGATCATTCCCGTCATCAGTCAGATCGACAAAATGCCTGATGAGGGTCGCCACCTCGCCGCCGCCGTCGAAGAGGTCACCGGTCGCAAGCCCATTCGTGTCAGCGCCAAGCTCGGCATCGGTCTCGACGAACTGCTTGATGCCATGCGCAATGTGAAGTAATCAGAGGTAATGCACATGAACAGAAATTTAATCGCCGGCGCGTTGCTCGTCGGCGCGATCACTTTGCCCCTGTCGAATGTCGACGCCGCTCAATTGACTTCGCCGCCCGCCGAGGTTGCCGCTCAAGCCGAAGACGGTTGGTATTGGCTGGCGTCGGACAACAAATATAGCAAGTACTTCGATCCGAGCACCGTCAAGGTACTCAAATCGTCCAAGCGGGACGACGGACGCGAGATCGCCACCGAGATCGAGGCGTGGACGAAAACGACTTACTCATACGACGGCGCCGCCGAAACGATCTCGAACTACGAAATTCAATCGCTGTTGCCCGATCCGTCTCGATTGAAATACTCGTTGGCACTACTAAAGATCAATCCGCAGAACCGAACGATTCAATACGCTCGAGAAGATTTCTATGATGCGAGCGGGCGAGTGATCTGGTCGAAGGCGGAGGGGCGGATCAAGGAGATCAACTCGCAGTCGTTCGATGAGGATTTCTATTGCGCGATCGTCGACGAGGTTTTCAAGCAGGGCGAGCTCAATCGAAAAATTGCTCCCGATCGTTGGATCGATCTGTGCAAGATCATCAACCGCGACGGCAGCATCACCACCATCACCGCCGACACCACGACCATGCGGCTCAAGGGCTCGAATTTGATCGTGTGGGAGTGGCAGGATACGCGCGAGCCCGGCGGCAACGTGATCGAAATTCGGTTCATGAAGAAGGCGGTCAATCTTCCGCAAGGGACGGAGAGGATCACTCACGGCGAGGTTTGGACGCCGCATCATGGTTGGAGCGAGTTGGAAGATGAGAACGATGGCGCCTACGTGATGATCAACGGCGACGCCCCCGAGTACAGCGGGCTGGTTCGGTTGCGCGCCTTCGCCAAAGGATATTCCGCTTGGGTCAACCGCTACTCCATCGATTGAAATAATTTTGAGGTGAACACCATTGCCAATCAAGATACCGAACAACTTGCCGGCGACGCACGTGCTCGAGAGCGAAAACATTTTCGTGATGGACGCCGACCGCGCTTATCGTCAGGACATTCGACCGCTGAGAATTTTGATCCTAAACCTCATGCCAATCAAGCACGTCACCGAAACTCAACTGCTCCGCCTGCTCGGCAATACTCCTCTGCAGGTCGAGGTCGATTTCATCTACACCAAATCTTATACTCCAACCCACACGTCGCAGGATTACTTGACGGAGTTCTATGGCACGTTCGACGATGTCCGTCGCAAGAAGTATGACGGCTTCATCATCACCGGCGCGCCCGTCGAGCTCATGGACTTCGAAGACGTTGCCTATTGGAGCGAGCTCACCGAGATCATGGATTGGAGCCGCGTCAACGTCTACTCGACTTTCAACATCTGTTGGGGCGCGCAAGCCGCTCTCTATTATCATTACGGCGTGCCCAAATACATTCTCGAGCACAAAATTTCGGGCGTGTTCAAGCATCGGCTGTGCGTCGAGCATGAAAAATTGTTCCGCGGCTTCGACGATGAGTTCTTCGTGCCGCATTCCCGATACATGTACGTTCGACGAGAGGACGTTGAGAAGGTTCCGGCGCTGACAATTTTATCGGAGGGCGATGCGGGCGTGTATGCCATCGCCGATCTCGAGCAGCGGCAATTCTTCATCACCGGTCACGCCGAATATGATCCCCACACTCTCAAACAGGAGTACGATCGCGACGTGAAGGCGGGGCTCAATCCTCACGTGCCCGACAATTATTATCCGAACGACGACCCGTCGCGCGAACCGATCGTGCGTTGGAGGAGCGTGGCGCATTTGCTGTTCGCCAACTGGCTCAACTACTACGTCTATCAAGAAACGCCGTACGCCATTGACGAATTTGAACGGAGGATTCCATGACGCTGAATAAATTTTTGATCGGGCTGTTGACGCTCGGGCTGATGATGTCGAGTGCGCCGACGGTCGACGCCGAGGAATATGACGATGAGTTTATAGAGGGCGTGGTCGAGGAGGTGCCCGAGAACATTTACAAATGGGTGCAGTCGACGGCGCGCGCCAATTATTATTTTAACTATCGACAGATGAGTTATGCGGTGGGCGACGACGGTTTCATCGATCTCGACGTGCTGTTGGTGCCGGCGCTGTTCATCTACGACGACGTTCAGAAGGACGATGTGATCTCCAAACGCAAGTGGAGAAGTCAATCGCGCGAGGGCTATGACAGTTTGGTTGGTCGAGCGGATTACTTGAGATTTCAATTGGCGGACGGAACGGTGCAGGTGACGGAACGAAACGATCTCGATGATCAATGGGGCGTGCTCGACACCGATAAGAGCGGCGAGCCGATCGAGTTGTCGGGGCTGTCGAAGGGCAGCGTCGAATGCAAATTCTATCGAGCGATCCTTGCTTACGCCAAGCAACACAACGACGAGATCATCAAGCACTCGCCCGGCAAGCTCTCGCCGAAGGACAGTAAGTTGTCGGCTGAGCAGATGCCGATCATGAAATTGGATCTGCCTTGAGCGGAGGGATTTGGCATGAAAGTCGCCGTCGTCATTCCGATCTACAAGCCGCTCCGCGCGGATTTGGATTGGTACGAGATCATTTCGCTCGAGCGTTGCGTTGAAGTGTTGGGGCATTACCCGATCCGATTCATCGCGCCCGACGATCGGGAGTTTGATTATCTGCCGTCGACAGTCGATTGCAAGGTCGAGACGTTTGATCCGATCTGGTTCAGCAATATCCACGGCTACAATGCATTGATGTTGCGCCCCGATTTTTATGAGCGCTTCCTCGATTACGATTACATTCTGATCTATCAGCTCGATGCGTTTGTGTTTTCGGATCGACTGCTCGAGTTCTGCGCGCTCGGCTACGATTACATTGGAGCGTCGTGGCCGCTCGGCATCGGCAGGGAAAATAAAATCTCTCTCAACGTCGGCAACGGCGGCTTCTTTCTTCGTCGACCGAAATCATGTCTCAACGTGCTCAAAAATAATCTCGATGAGGTCAAGGCGTTGCGGCTGGCGGAGGATTTTGTGTTTGCTTACCTCGGCAAGATGCATCCCGATCAATTTGACATCGCGCCGGTGCGGACGGCGAGTCGATTTTCCGTTGAGTATCTGCCCGAGCGCTACTGTCGAAGGAACGGGAACGTGCTGCCGTTCGGTTGCCATGCGTGGCACAACTTCAGCGCGTCATTCTATGTCGGATTGTTTGAGGAGCTGGGCATCGACCTCGCGCCCTACGCTCATTTGATGAAGTCGAAAGATCTCAAGATGCGGGACAACACTCTCGGATCGTTGCTCCGTTGGCGGCTGTTCGATCGGTTTCGTCGCGGGTATCCGATGATGAAATATCTGCCGCCGGGCGAACCGTTCTATGTGTTTGCCGCCGACGGTCAAGAGGCTCAACTGATTCAACGCCTCTACGATGAGGGCTTGCCGATCGTCAACGGCGATAACATTCCGTTCCTCGACAGCGACGAGCAGATCAGAGCGGTGGCGGAAGTGTTGAGATTGATCGATGTGCGCGGGCTGTTGGTGAGCGGCAAGGACGATTCGGACGCGGTATCGAAGTTGATCGAGTACGGCGGGCTCAAGTACGGGCGCGAGTTCATCTCGTATTGGCGAGAGGCAACGCGATGGTCGGCGGCGCTGTTAAGGAAAATCAGTCGTCCGACGATCAATCGAAAAAAATAGGGCGGGAATGATCTCCTGCCCATTATTTTTTTTGCCGTCGATCACTTCTTCTTCTTGACGATCAATTTTCCGATCGTCGTGCGGCTCACCACTTCGATCACTTTTGTCTTCGCTTTCTCCTTGTGCTCCTCGACCTTCGCCTTGACCTGCTTCTTCTGCGCTTCGATCTTCGCATCGACTTTCTTCTTCGTCCGCTCGGCATTGCTGCCAACCAGATCGGGCAACGTGTCCTTCACGCTGTCCTGCTTCGAGCGATTGCAATGCTTGCACAGCCCCTGCAGATTATAAATCGAGTCCGAGCCGCCGTAGTGTTGCGGAATGATGTGGTCAACGTCCATGTCCTTCTTGCGGAACTTCCCGCCGCACCGTCGGCACGTGTACCAACCATGATCCGATTTTGTCTCCTCGAAATACTTTTGTCGGTAATTGCCCAATCAATACTCCTCCTCACGCTCGACAGATTCTTGCCTCCAACGGACGGAGCGTCAACGGTTGAGGGTTGAGCTCACTGCCCAACAAGATATTCATCGTCGAGAATTTTTTCGGCAACGTCACTTCCTCCGTCGAGAAGTTGACGACCGTCACAAGCGTCTTCTTGCCGACCGTCCGCTCGAACGCAAAGACCTTCTCGTTCTTCGGCAGCAGCTCAACGTAAGTGCCGCTCAATAATTCCTCATGCGCCCGACGAAATTCGCTCAGCTCCCGATACCAATTGAGCACCGAGCCCGACTCGCGATCCTCGAGCTCCGCGTTCACCGTCAAATAATTTTCGTTGACCGGCATCCACGGTCGAGCACTCGAGAAGCCCGCGTTGAGCCCCGCCGTCCACTGCATCGGCGTCCGCGCATTGTCCCGACTGAAATCGTGCACGCTCTCGAGCGCCGCCTCCGCCGTCAAGCCTTCCTTCAACGCAAACTCGTATTGCGCACGCGATTGTATGTCATCATATTGATCGATCGAACGCCACGCCACGTTGGTCATGCCCAGCTCTTGACCCTCGTAGATGAACGGCGTCCCGCGCATCGTCATCAGCACCGTCGCCAACGCCTTCGCCGCCTTGATCGGATCGGCGTCCTTCTCAAAGTAATGATTCACTCCGCGCGGTTGATCATGGTTTTCGAAGAAGATCGGACACCAACCGTTGGTCGCCGTCGCCTTCTGACTGTTGCTCAACGCCGTCTTGAGCTCGCTCAACTTCCAACGCCGCGGTCGACACCAAACTTCGCCGTCATTACTGAGCGTGAGATGGCTGAACTCGAACAGCATGTCGAACACACCGTTATCGCCCACCCAATTGACCAGCTCATCAGCCGCCACGCCGTTCGCCTCGCCGACGGTGAAGATGTCTCGACCGACAAAGCACTCGCGTTTGAACTCGCGCAGGAAATCGAGAATGCCTTTGGTGTTGGCGGTCATCGTGTGGACGTTGACCATGCCGTCGGCGCCGTCGGGCTCGCCGTTGACAAACGCCGTCGGCTTCTTGATGTAAGTGATCGCATCGATGCGGAAGCCGCCCACACCCTTATCGAGCCAGAACCGCGCGGAGTCGAACAGCGCTCGACGGACATTCGGATTCTCCCAATTGAGATCGGGCTGCTCCTTCGCAAACGTGTGCAGATAATATTGTTGCCGCTCCTCGCTCCACGTCCAGGCACTGCCGCCGAAGATCGAGCGCCAATTCGTCGGAGGCTTGCCGTCGAGCGCATCACGCCAGATGTACCAATCGGCTTTGGGATTGTCGCGGCTCGCCTTCGACTCGACGAACCACTGATGACGATCCGAACTGTGATTGTAGACGAGATCCATCACGATGCGAATGCCGCGCACGTGCGCCTCCTCAACGAGCTCGTCGAAGTCCGCCATCGTGCCGTAGGTCGGATCGATCGACGTGTAATCCGAAATGTCGTAGCCGTTATCGACCATCGGCGACGGATAGATCGGCGTCAACCAGATCGCTCCAATGCCGAGCGACGCAAGATAATCGAGACGGTTGATGATGCCGCGCAGATCGCCGACGCCGTTGCCGCTAGTGTCTTGGAACGACTTCGGATAAATTTGATAGACGACCGTGCGTTGCCACCACTTTTGATTGTCGGCTGCCATTGCCATGCCTCCCAAAAAATTATTGTCGATGAGAAAGCCCGCGGTCAAGGCGAGCGATCCCTTGATAAACGTTCGACGGTTCATGCCGCTCACCTTTGATTGAGCGCGCCGTCGATGGCGCTCGAAAGTTGATCGGCGCAAGAGGTGCCGCGTCCACCGCAGTCGTTGCCGCGAAGAATGTCGGCGACCTCTCGAGCGTCCTTGCCCTCGACGAGCTTGCCGATCGCAACGAGATTACCGGGACAGCCGCCGAGGAATTTCACATCGTGCAACTTGCCCTCGTCGTCGAGTTGGAAGAAGATTTTCTTTGCGCACACGCGCTGAGGATTGAATGAATAGCTCTCCATCTGAAACACTCTCCTAAAAAATTATCACGCCTATGAAGGGCAAGCCCTTCGACCGTCGAGACTTTGAAGGTGGGAAGGGTGAGCCGCCCCCTTGGCAGGTGGGCGCCCGTTTTTATCCGTCGCCCCTTCCGTCCATGGTTTGACATCGACCAAAGGAGAAGGGCGAGCCGCCCCGAGCGGAGGCGGGCGCCCGTCTCTTTTCTCCACGCCCAAACATTTTCTCCGCCTTCGACCGTTGAGAGATCGAACGTGGAAAGGGCGAGCCGCCCCATGAGCTGGCGGGCGCCCGTCATTTTCTCCGCGCCCTCAAAAATTTTTTCCGCCTTCGACCGTTGAGACGTCGACCAACGAGAAGGGCGAGCCGCCCCGAGCGGAGGCGGGCGCCCGTCTCTTTTCTCCGCCGCACTTCACCCCTTGGGAGCATCGAAGGAAGCGTCGGCGTCTCGTCGCGGGACGCACGACGCTTTTTTTATCCGTCGCCCTCAACGGTTGAACCGTTGAAATTATTTCAGGCGAAAGGGATAAGGGCGAGCCGCCCCATTAGGGAGGCGGGCGCCCGTCTTTTCACCCGTCACCCCTTCGACCGATTCATTGACCGACGTTTCAGCCGTGAGCTTGAAGGAGTTTTCGTCGGGTGACGAAGAAGGCAATCGTCAACGGCACGAACGCCCCCAACCATGCCAGCGGGCTCGACAGGCACGCGCCGACGTACCCGAGCATGTCGACCAGCACGATCGCGGCGAACACTCTCATCAGCAGTTCCATCACGCCCGCCACCGTCGGCACGAAACTTTGTCCGAGCCCCTGCAACGTGAATCGGAAGATGAACAGCAACGCCAACATCCAATAGCATGAGCTCGTGATCACCAGGAACTGCTGACCGTACTCGATGATCTGATCCTGCCCGTCGCCCACGAACATTCTCATGATGTCGGCGCCCAGAAACACGTTAAACAGCGCGACCGCCACGCTGAACGAGCACGACATCAGCGCGCACTTCTTGACGCCCTCCTCGATCCGATCAAATTTTTGAGCACCGAAGTTCTGAGCGGTGTAGGCGGCGATCGCCACGCCGAACGACATCATGGGCATGACCGCAATGCCGTCGATGCGATGAGCGGCGGCGAACGACGCGACCGCTATCGGTCCCAAACCGTTCAACGCCATCTGCAGGACGACCGCGCCGATCGCTATGATCGATGATTGAAAGCCCATCGGCAACCCGAGCCGCGCATGCTCCCAAAGGACTTGCCGATCGAGTTTCCAATCGTCGGCGTGAGTGTGGAGGATCGGCACGCGACGCTTGATGTGAATGAAGAGGAGCAGATTGCCGATCAACAGCGAAACGATCGTAGCCCACGCCGCGCCCGGGATTCCTCCGTCGAGAACGATGATCGCGATCGGCTCGAGTATGATGTTGATGGTCAATGCCGTCGCTTGAATGATGGTCGGCGTTTTGCTGTCGCCGAGCGCGCGGAGCAGATTCGATTGCATCTGAACCATGACGAAGGCGATGAGTCCGCCGTAGATGATCACGATGAACGAATATGCGCCGTCGATGATCACGTCGGGGGTGTTCATGAACATGAGCAGGTCGCGGCAACGGACGACGCCGATGACGGTCATGACGAGCGAGACGGTGACGGCTATGACGATGCAAGCGACGACGCTCTTTCGGATGCCGACGAAATCTTTTGCGCCGAAGCGTTGACCGGTGCAGATCGACAGCCCGCTCGTGGTGCCCATGACGAAGCCGAGGAACAGGAACATCAACGGACCGGTGCAACCGACGGCGGCAAGCGCCTCAACGCCGAGGAACCTCCCGACGATCAACGTGTCGACGAAACCGTGAAGTTGTTGGAAGATGTTGCCGGCGAGCAACGGCAGCGTGAAGAAGAAAATTAATTTTGCGGGCTCGCCTTCGGTTAAATCCTTGACGGCGGAATTTTTATCATCAACGGGCATCGAGCAACCTCCGATAGGCGGCTTCGACATCTGACATGTAAGCGGCGGCGTCCATCAACGGCGACTGCTCCATCGACGCTCTCAACGTTCGATGATACCTCTCGAGCCGATCAAAGTCGTTCGCCAACTCGATCGCCTTGTCGACATACTCTTCGGCGCTCGACGCGCACAATTCTTCAGCCCCGACGTTCGACAGGAAGCTCAACCCGAACCGCGTCCCATGACGCTCGCCCGCCAGACTGATCACCGGCACGCTCATATAAAGCGCGTCGCATGTGGTGCCGCCGCCGACGTAGGGATAACTGTCGAGCATGATATCGACGTCGCGCATTCGTCGAAGGTAGCCGTCATAATTCGAACCACCTTCGAGCGTCACGCGATCGAGATCGAGCCCTGCCGCCGTCAACCGCTCACTCGCAATCTGCAGAACGTATTTTGTGTTGAACACCGTGCTCTTGATCAGCAATCGAGCACCGTCGACCGCCGACATGATTTTCGCCCACAGACTCAACTGCTCGTCGGTGACCTTCGAAAAATTATTGAACGACCCGAACGTGATGACGCCGTTTGCTCGACACGGAGCCTCGCCGATCTCAACGTCGGCGTGCGGTCGATAGCAGAAGTGCGAGTGCGGCAGACGGATCACCTTCTCGGTAAAAAACTTCTCGCCGCTCTTATCGGGCACGGTGTATCGATCGACCAAGAAGTAATCGACCGCTCGAAGTCCCGTCGAACCGATCCAACCCACGCCGCTGATCTGAACGGGCGCCGGCTTATACGCCAGGATCGGCAAACAATTATGCGACGTGTGTCCGCTGAGGTCGACCAGGATATCAAGCTCGTCCTCGAAAATTTTTTGAGCCGCCGTCAACGGAGCATCGCCTTTGATGTTGCGCCAACCGTCGGCGCGGCGTTTGAGCTCCTCACTGAAATCGTCCTCGGTGCACGCCGCATAACCGATCACCTCAAATTGATCGCGGTCGTGATGAGTGAAGAAGGCGGCGGCGAAATATCCCGCGACATGCGCTCGAAGGTCGGGCGAAATGTAGCCGACCTTGATCCGATCGTGGTGGCGCGGCTTGTGCTTGAACCGTTTGATGCCGCCGTAGAGATTGTCGTAATTCTTGACGGCGTTGAACAATTTTTCGTCAGTGATCGACGACGGCGGCAGTCGATGCAACGCGAACAGATAATTGCTGTAGTCCTCCCGACGATCATCAATCAGTTCCGTGCGGAGCGTCTCGTCCTTGATCGGTTTGAGATCGACGCGAGTGCTCAACCGATAATGTTTAGCCGCTTGATCGATTGAACCGATGTTATCATAAGCCATCGCAATGATGTTGTGGAGCATCATCGTGTCCTTGGGGCTCAAGCCTTTCATCGACAACGCCTTCTCGCCGTCGGCAATGACGTTTTGATAATCGCTGCAGAGATCGAACAGTCTCACCCTCAACAGCAAAATTTTGGCGTCGGCGGGGTACTCAGTCATCAACATCTCGACCGCTTGCGCCGCTTTGTCGAGCTGTCGTCTCGCGATGAACATCTCTGCCGCCTGCTCCAAAAATTGTCGGCGGTTCTCAAACTTGATATCTATCAGTGACATTATTGTACCTCCGTCGGTAAAACCGCTTTCAACGAAGCGATCGCTACCTCAACCATGTCGTCGTCGGGCGGGCGCGTGGTCAAGTACTGCAACCAGAGCCCCGGCATAATCATCGCATGCACGAGCGAGTTCTCCGAGCGCGCCGCCAATCGAATAATTTCATAGGAGATGCCCGCCACCACCGGCAGCAATAAAATCCTGCTTGTGATCCTCAACCACAGGTCGGGCCAGCCCAGGAACGCGAACACCACGATCGACACAAGCATGACGATCAACAAAAATGTCGTGCCGCAACGCGGGTGCAGTCGAGGAAACTTCTGCACGTTCTCGACCGTCAACGGTTGATTCGCCTCATAGCAAAAAATTGTCTTGTGCTCCGCGCCGTGGTACTGAAACACGCGTCGAATGTCCTTCATGCTCGAGATCGCCGCCAGATATCCCAAGAAGATCAGCAATCGAACCGCGCCCTCCAACAGGTTGAGCACGAACGGATCATCGGTGAGCGAGTGAAACAATTTGGCTGACCCCGTCGGGATCGCGATGAACAGTACCGACGCCAGCACCAGCGCCAGCGCGATCGTCATTGCCATCTCTCGATCGGTGAGCTGCTCGTCCTCGTCGCCCGCCATCTTCGCCGAGTACGACAGCGATTTCATGCCGAGCACCAGCGATTCGTAGAGCGTGACCGAGCCTCGCAGGAACGGTTTCTTCAATATCGGATAGCGATCGGCGATCGAATGAACGGGCTTGACCTCGACGGCGATGTGACCGTTGGGCTCGCGAACCGCCGTCGCCGTCTTGCCGAAGCCGCGCATCATCACTCCCTCGATGACCGCTTGACCGCCGACGATTGGTTTTTCCATAAGCAGACCTCCGTTGAAAATGTCGGCGCCATTATATCAAATCGGGCAAGCGCTTGCAATTTTAACGGCGATGGTCGATAATAGGTCGACGGGAGGAACGCCAATGGGAATTTTCGACAGGATATCAAAAGTGTTCGGGAGCCGACGCACGACGGTTCGCCCCGAGCCTCCGCGGCACATGACCGATCTCGATCGGGAGATCGCGGCGCTGTATTCGGTGATGGTCGACGTGATGGGTTCGGATCGATTGGTGATCCAAGCGGGACGGATGGACGCGTTGAGATACATGCGCTCAAACGATCCGGGCGAACGCATCTTGGCGTTGCGGAGAATATTGGAGGAGAACCCGACGTTGGGACCGGTGCCGTCGTCGTCAGAGATACCCGGCGAGCTCGTTCGATTGGCGGAGGACATTGCCGACATCATGGCTCGACGCAACGTTGAGGACAAGATCGAGAAGAAGATCACCGAGAAGCTCGAGCAGGATCATAACGAGTACGTCAAAGACATTCGATTGCAAGTCCTTCGTGAGGAGAAACCCGACGCCGAGTCGCCGCACGATCAACAGAAGCGCGAGGAGCTTGAGGCGCTCGACCGAGTGAAGTTGACGCAGGCGGTGATGGAGTTGCTCCGTCCGTCGACGCTCGACGAGATCGTTGGGCAGCAGCGTGCGGTGAAGGCGTTGAGATCGAAATTGGCGTCGCCGTATCCTCAACACTTGATCTTATACGGACCGCCGGGCGTGGGCAAGACGACCGCCGCCCGATTGGTGCTCGAATCGGTGAGAGGCAAAGCGCCTTCGCCGTTTGGAGAGTCGGCGCCGTTCGTTGAGACCGACGGGACGACCCTTCGATGGGATCCGCGCGACGTGACCAATCCGTTATTGGGCTCGGTGCACGATCCGATCTATCAGGGAGCGCAACGAGCGTTGGCGGAGATCGGAGTGCCGGAGCCGAAGCCGGGGCTGGTGACGGACGCGCATGGCGGCGTGCTGTTCATCGACGAGATCGGCGAGATGGATTTGATGTTGCAAAATAAATTGCTCAAGGTGCTCGAGGACAAGCGGGCATATTTCGAGTCGTCGTATTATGATCCGACGGACGAGCGGGTGCCGGCTTACATAAAGATGCTGTTCGAAAAGGGAGCGCCGGCTGATTTTGTATTGATCGGAGCGACGACGAGAGAAGCGTCGGCGATCAATCCGGCGTTGCGCTCTCGATGTGCCGAAATATATTTCGAGCCGTTGACGCCGCGAGACATAGTTGAGATCGTTCGGAATGCGGCGGCGCGATTGAATGCGGAGCTCGAGGACGGGATCGCGGAGACGATAAGCGAGTACACGATCGAAGGGCGCAAGGCGATCAACATTTTGGCGGACGCGTACAGCCTTGCGATGGAGCAATCGATCGAAGGGCGAGCGATCGGACGGACGGCGGACGGCAAAGTTGATCTTGAGAAACGTCGAGTGACGATCGGCAAGCAGCACATCTACGAGGTGACGCAGGTCAGTCGGCTTTATCAATACGTAACGAAGAAGGCGAGCTCGACGGCAGAGGTCGGGCACATCTTCGGACTGGGCGTGTCGGGTTTCCTCGGGTCGGTGATCGAGATCGAAGCGATAGCGTTCGACGCGGCGGAGAAGGGCAAGGGCACGGTGCGGTTCAATGAGACGGCGGGCTCGATGGCGAAGGACTCGGTATTCAACGCGGCGTCGGTGTTGCGTCGAGTGACGGGCAAGGACTTGCATGATTATGACGTGCACATCAACGTGGTGGGCGGCGGGAACATAGACGGACCGAGCGCGGGGACGGCGATCCTTGCGGCGCTGGTTAGTGCGGTGAGCGGACGGAAGATCAAACAGGACGTGGCGGTGACGGGCGAGATATCGTTGCAAGGTCGAGTGAGACCCGTGGGCGGCGTATTCGAGAAGGCGTACGGCGCGAAGCAAGCGGGCATCAAGACGTTGCTGATCCCGAAGGAGAATGAGAAGGACATACCCGAAGGGCACTTGGGCTTGGAAATTCATGCGGTGTCGACGGCGGACGAGGCATTTCAATATATCTTCGCCGACTGAGCGGAGATTTGTTCCAACGTTCGAAGGCGTCAGCGATCGAAGGTGACGAACAAAGTCGGGCACCCGCCTCTCGCGCGGCGGCGCGCCCTTCTCCTTCGGCTCAAAAACTTTTTGGTGTCGGTTGGGGAGGAGATGCGCGGGAGCGGGCGTCGAAGCCCCGCGCCTTCCTTTTTATGTGCTCCACAGTTTGGAGCGGAATAAAATTTGTGGGGCAACGGGCGAAAGGGACGGGCGCCCGCCTGTTCGCGGGGCGGCGCGCCCTTTTCTCTGTTGCCAACCGAATAATGATGATCAACGTTCGAAGGCGAAAGCCTTCAGCGGTCGATGCCTTTTTGAGGTCGAAGGCGTCAGCCTTCATGGGCGGGAGAAAAAATTTTTTTGATCTGATCGTTGACTAAAGGGATTATTTCCGATACAATCATTGCCGCATGAATGAGTGAGCGTTCCATAAGCCCCGGGCGGTCGCGAAGTTCATCAGTAAGAAATTATTGACCCTTGGGGGGATTTTTAATGAGCAATCCAATGAAGACCACCTTCATGGCGAAAGCAAAAGATGTTGAGAAGAAATGGTATCTGCTCGACGCCGAGGGCAAGACCGTCGGACGTTTGGCAGCAGAGGCGGCGAAGATTCTCCGCGGCAAGAACAAACCGATCTTCACTCCGCACGTCGACACCGGCGATTATGTGATCGTCATCAACGCGTCGAAAGCAGTGTTCACCGGCAAGAAGCTCAAGAAGAAGATTTACTTCCACCACACCGGTTACCCCGGCGGCGCGAAGTATGAGAGCGCGGGCGATTGGATGCGCAAGTTCCCGGAGCGAGTGATCGAGCATGCGATCAAGGGGATGCTGCCCAAGAACAGACTCGGCGCGGATTTGTTCCGCAAGCTGTACGTGTATAAGGACGGCAAGCACCCGCACGCGGCGCAGAAGCCCGAGACGGTCGAGCTCAACATTCGTTGATGAGGTGATTGATATATGGCACAGGTAATGTATTACGGCACGGGTCGGCGCAAGACGTCGGTGGCGCGTGTTCGGTTGGTACCGGGCGACGGCAAAGTTGTGATCAACGGTCGTCCGATGGAAGAGTATTTCGGATTGAAGACGCTCGAGCTGATCGTGCGTCAGCCGTTGGTGCTCACCGAGATGAACGACAAGTATGATGTGATCGTGGGCGTCAAGGGCGGCGGCACGACGGGGCAGGCTGGAGCGATCCGCCACGGCATTACGCGCGCGCTGATGGAGCTTGATGAGGGATTGCGTCCGGCGCTGAAGAAGGCAGGGTTCGTTACTCGCGACCCGCGTGAGAAGGAGCGTCGCAAGTACGGTCTCAAGAAAGCTCGCAAGGCTTCGCAGTTCTCGAAACGTTGATACGAAACAAAAGGGCACCGACAATCGGCGCCCATTTTTATTTTGCGCCCGTCCTTCCGATTTTTGAGCTGAAAAATTTTTTGGGGCGCCCGTTTTTTCCGTCACCCTAGCGGAACTTCTTCGCGCTGCCGACGAGTGAATCGAAGGCATGTCGAGTAACCGAAGCCCCGCGCATAATCGATCGCCTCGTCGATGTAACGACCGCAGTCCTCGGGCTGATGCGCGTCCGACGACGTGATGATCGGCAACCCATGACGCGCCGCTGCCTCCATGAACTCGGGAGGCGGCGATATTTTTTTGATCGGATATCGATAACGCGTGCCGGTGTTGATGTCGATCGCCATGTTCGCCGTACTCAACGCCTTCGCCGCCCGCTCATAATACTCCGTCGCGTCGAACGTCGGCAACACGTTGAACACCCAAATGTTGAACGGATGCCCCAACACATCATACAGTCCCGACGCCGCCAGCCGCTCAACTTCAATCGTGTATCGCTCATAGAGCGCGCGGAGATCATGTCGAGCAAACTCGTCCACCAGCGCCGACGCATCGAAGCCCCAACCGTTGAGGAAGTGCACCGAGCCGATCACATAATCAAACGCCCAACGCTCCAAAATTTTTTTGACGGCATCCTGATCTTTGAAATTGCAGACCTCGATGCCCGTCTTGACCTTGTGAGCGGATTTCAATCGACCCATGAACGCAAAATAATCGTCGAGCGTGTGCTTAAATTTATTTTTCTTGAGCCACGACGTTTGAAAGCGCCCGACCGTCGAGCCGTCGAGCGTCAGATCGTCGTAGTAAAGTTGTTCGAACTCGGGGAAGGTGTGCGAGTGTTCGCTGATGCCGATCTCGTCGAGCCCGCGTTGAGCCGCCGCGTCGAAGAAGCCCTGCACCCAACGCTCATCATAATCGCCATACTCGAAATGCATGTGGTAATCGAATTTCATGTAATCACCTCGGCGACATTATAATCGGCAGGATTGCGTTTGTCGACGGCGAATATCACACAGATAATCGATTGGGAGGGCAAACTATGAGAAGTGATATTGTCAAGAAGGGCGCGACGCGTTGCGCTCATCGTTCGCTGTTTCATGCCAACGGCTTCGGTCCCGACGAATTGAGCCGTCCGTTGATCGGCATCTGCAATTCGTTCAACGAGATCATTCCCGGGCACATGCACTTGCGTTCGATCACCGAGGCGGCGAAGTTGGGAGTGGCAGCGGCGGGCGGCACGCCGATAGAATTTCCCGCTATCGGAGTATGCGACGGGATTGCGATGGGTCACACCGGCATGAAGTTTTCGTTGGCGAGCCGCGAGCTGATTGCCGATTCGATCGAAGCGGTAACGATGGCGTCAGGGTTCGACGCGCTGATCTTGATCCCGAACTGCGATAAGGTTGTGCCGGGCATGTTGATGGCGGCGGCGCGATTGAATATCCCGAGCATACTCGTCAGCGGCGGACCGATGTTGGCGGGTCGACTGCACGGACGCGATATCAGCGTGAGCCAAGCGTTTGAGGCGGCGGGGAAATTCGCGGCGGGTCAAATGACGGCGGAGGAGATGACGGAGCTCGAGGCGAAGGCATGTCCCGGTTGCGGCTCGTGCGCGGGGCTGTTCACCGCCAACACGATGAACTGCCTGTCTGAAGCGTTGGGCATGGCTCTGCCGGGCAACGGGACGATCCCCGCGGCTTACAACGGCGCTCGATTGATCCTCGCCAAGCTCGCGGGCAAAGTTGTGCTCGAAATGTTGAAGCGCGACATCAAACCGCGCGACATCTTGACGATGAAGGCATTCGAGAACGCGATCACGGTCGACATGGGCATCGGCGGGTCTTCGAACACGGTGCTGCACTTGACGGCGATCGCTCACGAGGCGGGCATCGAAATCCCTGCGCTGCTCTTCGACGAGATCAGCCGTCGCACTCCGTACATCACAAAGCTGTCGCCGGCGGGCAAGCATCACATGCAAGACCTCGAGGAGGCGGGCGGCATCAACGCGGTCATGCGCGAGCTGTCGAAGAAGAATTTGCTGAATCTCGACGCGCTGACGGTGACGGGCACGTTGGGCGAGCGGATCAAAGACGCCGAAATCCTCCGCGCGGACGTGATCCGAACGGTCGACAACCCCTATCGAGCGACGGGCGGCATCGCGATCCTCCAAGGCAATCTCTGCCCCGATTACGCGGTGGTGAAGGCGTCGGCGGTGAGCGAAGACATGCTCGTTTACAAGGGCACGGCGCGCTGTTTCAATTCGGAAGAGGAAGGCGTCAACGCGATCATGGACGGTAAGATTCACGACGGTGATGTTGTCGTGATCCGATACGAGGGACCGAAGGGCGGCCCCGGCATGCAGGAGATGCTCAACCCGACGGCGGTGATCACGGGCATGGGATTGAAGGTCGGCTTGATAACCGACGGGAGATTCAGCGGCGCGAGCCAGGGCGCATGTATAGGACACGTTTCGCCCGAGGCGATGGAGGGCGGCGCGATCGCTTTGATCGAGGACGGCGACATCATTTCGATCGACATACCAAATCGGAAGCTCGAGCTCGAGGTGAGCGATGAGGAATTGGCGCGGCGTCGAGCGGCATGGGTGAAGCCCGAGCCGAAGATCAAGACGGGATATCTGGCGCGCTACGCGAAACTGACGACGTCGGCATCGACGGGAGCAGTGCTCAAAGTATGAGTTGGCAAGAGGAATTAGCGGCGGAGCTGAAAACGTTTCTGCGCGCCGAACAATTTATATTGAACGCGCCGATGAGCGAGCACACGACGTTCAAGATCGGCGGGGCGGCGGATCTTTTAATATTTCCGTCGACGACCGACGAAGTGATCTCGATCTTCAAACTGACGAGCGAGCGCGGGCTTGACTGCACGATCCTTGGCAACGGGTCGAACGTGCTGGTGCTCGACGGCGGGATCAGAGGCGTGGTGATGAAGTTCAACGGCGAGTTCTCGACGATCAAGCGCGACGGTCGACGGTTGATCGCGGGAGCGGGCGCCAAACTCAAAGACGTATCGGAGTTTGCGGCGGACAACGGTTTATCGGGCTTGGAATTTGCGATCGGAATCCCGGGCTCGATAGGCGGCGCGATCTTCATGAACGCGGGGGCGTACGGCGGCGAAATGAAAAATGTCGTGTCGGTCGTCCGCGCGGTGTCGAGGGACGGACGCATGGTTGAACTTCGGGGCAATGAACTTGATCTCGGCTATCGACGGAGCGTCTTTCAATCGAACGGGCATGCGATCTGCGAAGTGGAGCTCGAGCTCGACGAGGGCGACGTTGCTCTGATCAGGAGCGCGATGGACGACTTCACTCAACGCCGACAGAGCAAACAGCCGCTTGAATATCCGTCGGCGGGCTCGACGTTCAAACGACCGAAGGGACATTTCGCGGGCACGTTGATCGATCAGACGGGACTGAAGGGCTTGCGCGTGGGCGGCGCGATGGTGTCGGAGAAGCACGCGGGATTTGTGGTGAACGCGGGCGGCGCGACGGCGGCAGACGTGCTGAAGTTGATCGAAGAGGTGAAGCGCCGCGTGTTCGAAACGTACGCGGTCAAATTGAGCCCCGAAGTCCGCATCATCGGCGAAGAATGATCCAACCCGCCCGCCCTATTTGTGGAACCTCGGCGGCTCGAGCGGGCGGCTATCGGATCGAAGAATAAATTTTGAGGGCGGCAGGATAAATCGCGCGGTCGGCGAATGTAATTCGAAGTAGAAATATTTTCCTGTCGATGTCAAGTATTGGGAGGGTTTTTGAATGTCGAATAAGTATTACAGCACGCGTGTGGTCGAGGTCGGCGAGCAGGTCTCGGACTTCACGAATAAGGCGAAAATGCTGGTCATTTTCGAAGACTCGATGGTCTTCCCGGAGTTGCGGAGCTTTGCAGTGTTGCACAGCGGCAATAAGCTCGACGGCGTGGTCAAGCCCGGCGACGTGATCAAGATCGTTGATTCGGAGTATAAGATTCTCAAGGTCGGCGAGGACGTCAACAATAATCTCAAGAGCTTGGGGCACATCGTGATCAAATTCGACGGCGGCAAGGGCGATCTGATGAGCGGAAGCATTCACGTCGAAGACAAACCGATCCCGAAAGTTCAGTTCGGCGATGAGATTTCGATCAGCGCGGGCGACGAGTCGGCGTTCAACGGCGCGGGCAAGACTGCGGTTGTGATCGGTGCCGGCACTGAAGACGGTCAAGCGCTGGTGCAGTTCCTCAAAGCAAACGGCGTGAAGGTCATTGAAGAACCCGACATCGTCATCAAGGTGAAATAATTTTTCGATCAGATTTCAATCGAATTAAAAAGGAGCCGTTGCCCCTCGCGGGTGGCGGCTCCTTTGTTTTTATTGTCGATTGAGATTGCGGCTGAAATTATTTCATGGTGACGAGCGGCTTGCCGGTCATTTCGGAAGGAATCTCCATGCCCGCCATCGTCAACAGCGTCGGCGCGACATCGCACAGCGCTCCGTCTTTGACCTCGGCGACGCGATCCGATACCACGATGATCGGCACGGGGTTGGTGGTGTGAGCGGTGAACGGCTCCTTGAGCTTGTAATCGTACATCTGATCGGCATTACCGTGATCGGCAATGATCACGACCTCGCCGCCGACCTTCTTCATGCACTCGACGAAGATGCCGACGCACGTGTCAACGGTCTCGACCGCTTGCACTGCAGCCTTCATCACGCCGGTGTGACCGACCATGTCGCCGTTGGCGTAGTTGAGAATGATGAAGTCGTACTTCTCGGAGAGGATCGCCTTAACGACCTCATAGGTAACGGTCGGCGCGCTCATCTCGGGTTTGAGATCGTACGTTGCAACTTTCGGCGACGGAACCAGCACGCGATCTTCGCCCTTGTACGGTTCCTCGACGCCGCCATTGAAGAAGAACGTCACGTGCGCATATTTCTCCGTCTCCGCGATTCTCAACTGCGTCAAGCCCGCCTTGCTGATCGTCTCGCCGAGTCCGTTCGAAACGCTCTCGGGCGGATAAGCGACATCGACGTTGAGCCCTTCCTCGTATTGCGTCATGGTCGCGAACGGAATGCCGACGAGCTCCTCAACGCGCGGGAAGCCGTCGAACGCCTTATCGGTGAACGCATGAGTGAGCTCGCGAGCGCGGTCGGGACGGAAGTTGAAGAAGATGATGCCGTCGCCCTTCTTGACGCCCGCATAATCGCCGATCGCCACGGGGATCACAAACTCGTCGGTGACCTTCTCATCATAGGACTTCTTGATCGCCGCGGCGCTGTTGGCAGCCTTGGGAGCCTCGCCCTTCGCGATCGCGTTGTAAGCCTTGCTCACGCGATCCCATCTCTTGTCGCGATCCATTGCATAGTAGCGACCGGAGATCGTTGCGGTCTTGCCGACGCCGACCTCAGCCATCTTCTTCTCGAGCGTCTCAAGATACTCGGCAGCGGAGCTCGGAGGAACGTCGCGACCGTCGAGGAACGCATGCACATAGACGGTGCCGATGCCCTTCTGCTTGGCAAGCTCAAACAGCCCGTAGAGGTGATCGGTATGGCTGTGAACGCCGCCCGGCGAAAGCAGTCCAATAAGCTGAAGCGCGCCGCCCGAGGATTTGACCGCGTCGGTGATCTGGGTGAGCGCGGGATTGATGAAGAAATCGCCGTCCTTGATCGACTTGGTGATCTTGGTGAGCGGCTGATAGATGACGCGACCGGCGCCGATGTTCATGTGACCGACTTCGGAGTTACCCATTTGACCGTCGGGCAGTCCGACGTACTCACCCGACGCTTGCAGTTGAGCATTGGGGTAATTTTTGGTGAGGGCGTCGATGATGGGGGTCTTGCCGACCTGAATCGCATTATATTTGTCGGACGGGTCGCCGATGCCCCAGCCGTCCATGATGATCAGGCAAATGGGCGCGTGTTTGATAGTAGCCATGTTATGCTCTCCTATTACAATTCTGTTTAACAAATAAGCGGCGGCAAACGTTCGTCGGTCGCCGCCGCTCTTATGTTCCGTTATTTAATTACGCGTTGCGCGCTGATTTCAGAAGTTGACGATCTCGCTGAAGTCTTTCGCCTTGAGAGATGCGCCGCCGACGAGAGCTCCGTCGACATTCGGCTGCTTCATGAGGTCTTTGATGGTGGTCGGCTTTACGCTGCCGCCGTACTGAATGCGAATCGCGTCCGCTGCCTCTTGACCGAACTTCTTGGCAACCGCCTCGCGGATCGCCTTGCAAACTTCTTCAGCCTGCTCGAAGGTCGCGGTCTTGCCGGTGCCGATAGCCCAGATCGGCTCGTAAGCGATGACGAGTTTCTTGACCTCGGCAGGAGTGAAGCCGTCGAGATCCTTTTCGATCTGTCCGACGACGTGCGCAATGTAGGTGCCCGCCTCGCGAATCTCAAGCGGCTCGCCGCAGCAGATGATCGGAGTGATGCCCGCGTTGAACGCCGCCTTTGCTCTCTTGTTGACGCCCTCATCGGTCTCGCCGAAGTAATCACGACGCTCGCTGTGACCGAGAATGACGTAGTCGACATTGATCTCGTTGAGCATGCCGGTCGAAATCTCGCCGGTGTAAGCGCCCTTCGCTTCCCAATGCACGTTCTGCGCTGCGACGTGAATGTTGGTGCCCTTGACTTCCTTCGCAACAGCGGCAAGCGCGGTAGCGGTCGGACCGACAACGACGCGGCACTCGGCACTCTTGACGAGCGGAATGAGCTCATCGACGAGCGCTACGCCCTCTTTGATGGTGTTGTTCATCTTCCAGTTGCCGGCGATGATGGGAACGCGACCCACGCCGTCAATTGCATCGATGCCCGGGAGCACTTTGCCCTCAAGGAACTCGAGAGTTGCGCCGCCGCCGGTGCTGATGTGGGAGATTTTCCCGCTCAAACCGGTCTTCTTCAATGCCGCAATCGAATCGCCGCCGCCGACGATCGAGATCGCGCCCTTCTCGGTGGCCTCTGCCACTGCCTTCGCAACCGCGAGAGTGCCGACCGCGAACTTCTCAAACTCGAACACGCCGACGGGACCGTTCCAAATGATCGTCTTTGCGCCCTCGAGAGCCTTAACGTACTCTTCGGAAGTAGCCGGACCGCTGTCGAGACCCATCCAATCCTCGGGGCACTGGTCGACGGGAACGACCTTGCTGTTGGCATCTGCCGCAAACTTGTCGGCAACCACGATGTCGATCGGGAGAACGACTTTGACGCCCTTCTTCTCAGCCTTCTCGAGCAGACCTTTTGCAAGATCAATCTTGTCGCGCTCGCAGAGAGAAGTTCCCACGCCGTAGCCCTTCGCCGCATCGAACGTATGAGCCATGCCGCCGCCGATGATGATCGTGTCGACCTTGTCAATCATGTTCGAAATGACGTTGATCTTGTCAGAGACTTTCGAGCCGCCGATGATCGCCACGAACGGACGCTGCGGATTCTCGAGGGTCTTGCCGATGTAGTTGATCTCCTTCTCCATCAGGAAGCCCGATGCAGTCTCGAGGAAGTGAGTGATGCCCACGTTGGACGCATGCGCGCGATGAGCAACGCCAAACGCATCGTCGACAGCGATATCGGCGAGCGCGGCGAGTTTCTTCGCGAATGCCGGCTTATTCTTCTTCTCCTCTTTGTGATAGCGGAGGTTCTCGAGCAGGAGGACTTCGCCGGGTTTGAGCTCGGCGGCTGCCTTCTCTGCGGGCTCACCGATGCAATCCTCAGCCCATTTGACCTCTTTGCCAAGGAACTCGGCGAGTTTTGCGGCGATCGGCTTGGTCGAGAATTTCGGCTCGCGAGCTTCGGTCGGACGTCCGACGTGGCAAGCGAGAATGACCGCGGCGCCGTTGTCGAGCAGATAGTTGATCGTCGGGAGGGTTTTCTCGATGCGGGTGGTGTTGGTGATGTTCTGATTCTCATCCATCGGAACGTTGAAGTCGACGCGGACGAAAACCTTCTTGCCGTTGACGTTGATGTCCTTGATGTTCTTTTTGTTCATGAAACGAGCCTCCTCAATGCGGTTGAAGTTAGAAACGAAAAGCGATCCGGCCCAACATTTATGAAGAGCCGGACCGCAAGAGTCATGTTCTATTCAATTGTTGCGATCCGAATCGAACCGCGCGTCGGTCGAGTTGAATTACTTCAGCTCTGCGAAGTATTTGATGGTGCGAACCATCTGGCTGGTGTAGGAGTTCTCATTGTCATACCAGGACACGACCTGGACGAGGGTGTTGCCGTCGCCGATCGGGCTGACCATGGTCTGGGTTGCATCGAAGAGCGAACCGAATTTCATGCCGATGATGTCGCTGGAAACGATCTCTTCCTCATTGTAGCCGAAGGACTCGTTTGCCGCTGCCTTCATTGCATCGTTGATCTGCTCTTTGGTGACTTCGCCTTTGACAACCGCGAAGAGAAGGGTGGTCGAGCCGGTCGGGGTCGGGACGCGCTGTGCTGCGCCGATGAGTTTGCCTTTGAGCTCGGGGATGACGAGACCGATAGCTTTTGCAGCGCCGGTGCTGTTCGGAACGATGTTGCATGCGCCTGCGCGGCTGCGGCGGAGGTCGCCCTTACGCTGCGGACCATCGAGGATCATTTGGTCGCCGGTGTAGGCGTGGATCGTAGCCATAATGCCGCTCTGGATCGGAGCGAGTTTGTGGAGCGCCTGGGTCATCGGCGCCAAGCAGTTGGTGGTGCAGGATGCCGCCGAGAGGACTTTCACGTCCGGGGTGAGGGTCTTGTGGTTGACGTTGTAAACGATGGTCGGGAGGTCATTGCCCGCAGGAGCGGAGATGACAACTTTCTTTGCGCCTGCTTCGAGGTGAGCGGAGGCTTTGTCTTTGCTGGTGTAGAAGCCGGTGCACTCGAGGACGACGTCAACTTCGTGCTTGCCCCAGGGGATCTCTTTCGCATCTTTGATCGCATAGATGATGATCTCTTTGCCGTCGACCACGATCGAGTTCTCTTTTGCTTCGACGGTGTGCTTGCCTTCGCCGATTTTGCCGCTGAAGCCGCCCTGCGCGGTGTCGTACTTGAGCAGGTGAGCGAGCATCTTCGGGCTGGTGAGATCGTTGATTGCAACGACTTCATAGCCTTCTGCGTCGAACATCTGACGGAATGCGAGGCGACCGATACGTCCGAAACCATTGATAGCTACTTTGACAGCCATTGTGTAAATACCTCCCTATATGCGTTGAAGTTTGATAGTGGGTCTAAGAATTTGATGAACCGATCCTTAAGACGGTTTTTATCTTACACCAATTGAATTGCCCTGTCAATAAAATTTTCTGTCGATTGCGCGGCGTCGATGAAAAAATTTTATTCGACGACGAGATCGATGCGAGTGCCCGGCTCGAACATCTCATAGAGTTTGATCTCCTTGCCGTCGAGCTCGAGCGTCAGTTGAGTGCCGAGCCCCGTTCGAAGGCTCAACCGCTCGATCCGTCGCTCCATGCCGTCCATCACAAACCAATCGCCTTCCCGTCGAAAATCTCCGTCCGACTCCATGAATGGCAGTCCCACTCCCTGCGACTTGTATCGCGTTCGATGCACGATCCAAACCGCGCCGTCAAACTCCAAATCCTCTTCGACCGGCGTCTTCTGTACCGAGTGAATGAATTTGATCTTTAAGGAGATGCCTGCCTTCGCGGGCATCTCCTCTATCATTTCTTCCCGCTCATCAACAATCGCCTTTACAATCAAAGTTTTTCCGAAGACATTGCACCCGATCAACATCATCGGCATTGTAAACAGCAAAATTATTTTTAATGCGCGGCTCATTTCTTGTCGTCCGCCTTCGTTTGGAACTTCTTCCGATTGACGATGAACCGCTCGTGCGTGCCTGCGCCGATCTCCTCCCGCTCGTCAAACGCCCGTACTTTGAAAGTCAACTTCCGTCCGTCGATCGCGATCAGTTCAGCCTCCGCGCGGAGCGTTAAACCGATCGGCGTCGCCGCCTTGTGCTCGACGTTGAGCGACGTCCCCACGCTCGTCTGCTCCAACGGCAAGTGTCTGTTGACCAGCTCATTCGCCGCCCGCTCCATCAGCGCCAACATCGACGGCGTCGACAACACATTTAAACTGCCGCTGCCCATCGCCACCGCCGACGTCGCTTCCGTCGAGCGCCCTTCGACCGAATTTCTCAACCCGACCTTCAGCCCCACATACCCGTTTGGGTGAGCGCAATGCCACGTCCACGCGTCGGCAATGATCTTCTCAACATCATCGAACTTCGGCGTCCAACCCAATTCCCGACGCGCCTTCGCACTCGACGCAACCAGCACCGCGGGATCGCCCGCTCGACGATTCCCCAACTTCACGTTGATCGATTGACCCGTAACCTTCTCCGCCGCCGCTATCATCTCCTTAACCGAAAAGCCCGTCCCGCTCCCAAGATTGAATATATCACTCGCGCCGCCCGCACGGAGGTAGCTCAACGCCCTCAAATGCGCGTCGGCGAGGTCGAGCACATGAATATAATCTCGAATGCATGTGCCGTCCTTCGTCGGGTAGTCCGTCCCGAAGATCGTGATCGCCTCCCGCTTGCCCAACGGCACCTGCAGGATCAACGGGATCAAATGCGTCTCATGCATGTGCGCCTCGCCGATCGAGCCGTCCGGCATCGCCCCCGCCGCATTGAAATACCTCAACGATACAAATCTGATCCCGTCGGCGCCATCAACCCAACGCATCATCTTCTCCATCGCCAACTTCGTCTCGCCGTAGGGATTCGTCGGCTGCGTCGGATCATTCTCCTCGATCGGAATTTTTTTTGGCTCGCCGTACACCGCCGCCGTCGAGCTGAATACAATCTTATCGACGTTGTGACGAACCATCGCCTCAAGCAACGATTGCATGCCCCCGACATTATTGTTGAAGTACTTCAGCGGTCGGGCAACGCTCTCGCCGACGAGCGAATACGCCGCAAAATGGATCACCGCATCGATCTCGTTCTCCTCGAAAATCTTGTCGAGCACCGCGGCATTTCGAATGTCGCCCTCGTAAAACTTGACGCCGGGATCGAGCGCCTCGCGATGCCCCGTCTCAAGGTTGTCGACCACAATGACGTCCTCGCCGTTGGCAATGAACCGACGCACCGCATGCGAACCGATGTAGCCCGCGCCTCCGCATATCAACACTGACATGAAATCATCTCCTCAAAAAAATTGGCGCCCCTGACACTCGGTCGGCGCGCCACATTATCATTCGTCTTCAGCCTTCAGCCGACGGATCACCTCATCGATGTCCTTGAACGCTCGACGCAACAAAATCTTCTCGCTCACCAGCAGGTCAAGCGCGGTCTCCCGATCCTTCCAATGCTTGGACTTCGCCAGGATTTTCTCCGCCACGTCCTCAAATACCAAGTTCAACGATTTGCGTCCCGCCGCGCCGCCCCAACTCAATTTCGAGAACACCGAGTTGATCAGCTCAAACTTCTCGCTGAAGCAGAACAGATAGCTCTCAAGAATGTACTCGTTCCATTCGAAGCCCTCAATCGGAGGCAACCGTTTGAACAGCAACGACAAACTCTTGATCGATCGACAATCATCAATGAGACGGTCGAGCACATCATCAATCGCCTTCACATCGAAATGAATTTGATCCCGTCGAATGAAATCATTGACGCTGATGCGCACCGCCACCTTGCGCACGCTCTTGAACTCGATCTGCGAATTGATCTCCTCGGCAAACGTCTGCAGCTCATCGAGCGTGAACCTCTCGCGCTCATTGCAGAAGTCCACAAACAGTTGCCGCTTGCTCACGATCTCAAACGCCGCGCTGATCATATTCCGATTGAACGAGAACTCATGCCCGAACAGCGCTCGCAAAATGTTCCCGAACCCCGCCGTCGTGAATCCCTCGGTCGCCTTTCGTATCGACGGGAAATGTTGACAGACCAGCCGCCGACATTCCTCAATCGACAGCGTCTGCACCGATTGCAGATTTTGTTTGAGAAACTGTTCGACCTCGATGAGCGTCTCGGCATCGATCGGGAACGCCGAAATGTCCATGTACGTCTCGGGCTTGACGCATATAATCTGCGGCGACGCGATCACCGCCGTCTTCAACTTCTCGAACGGGATGAACCACATCTCGCGCTCGAGCTCGAAATACGACACCTGCCTGCCGATCTCGCGGAAGAACTTTTGAACGTCGGCGGCGATGTCGGGCGTGCTCCGCGACAGGATATTCTTCTCCCAACCCTGCCGCTCCATCAGATCGACCACCGCACTGATGTTGAGCTCCTCCGCCAGCCGATCCGCATACCGCTCGAATACCTTCTCGACGTACACGCACGAATAACCCCGGTCAAACAAATCCTCAACCGTCGCCCGTACCTCGTCGATCAACTGTTGCTGTTCGGGAGTGTAGGGCAGGAACAATTTTTCGCCGAACTCAACCGTGATCTCCTTGAGCGCGCCGATCAATTGCTCGTCGGTGATCTCCCTGATCTGATCCTCGTCGATGTATCGATGCATCTGCTTGAGCGCGATCGCCGACGTGTACTTGAAACCGTTCGAGAAGTACCGCTTGAGTATGCTTATCAACAGCTCGGGCGGCGGCAACGAAGTTTCGATCCCCAATGCCTTGTTCGCCTCGACCAACAGCGCGTTGAACTTGTCGGGATCATTCCTGTAGAGCTTGACGAGAAACACTTCCCGCGGAGGCGCCGAATCCGTCTGACGCCCGCGACGTATGCCGTCGATCGTCACCAGCTTCTTGGCAATCGACGCCGTGTCTCTCGACAGATCACCGTCAACGATCTCTCGACGTCGAGCGTACTCTTGAAACACCTGCGCAAGATTTTCGGCGGCATCGTTGACCGTGTACTTCCTCGACAATTTTGCCGACGCCTCTATCATCTTGATCACTTCATGCGTGTCGAAGTCGAATATCTTGCGTTGGCATTGGCGTTCCGCTTCGTCGAGTATCTTCTTGAACTCGTCGGGCTCGGAGACGTACGTTCGAAACACAGACGTGAAGATCGGAGCGGCTTCGGGATCGCCGCGTAACCCGTCGGTCACAAGATACTCCGCCATCGCATAATAAGCCGCCAAGCTCGGGACGCTCCTGAAATCGTCGTCGACCTTGCGCCCCATCAGTTCCGCGCGGCGCCTCAATTTACCGGACAACTGTGCAATGCCGTCGGCGCGCTTGACGATGCCGTCTCGCACCTTCGCACACAGATCGATAAGCAGTGCGGTCTCGTGCCTGTCCCAAAATATGATCTTCGTATCTTGTTCAACCATAACAATTACTCCTTTACAGGCGCAAGTTCAATGACTGCTCATCATCAAATCACTTCTTGACGTGGATCATTATCTCATCGAGGATTTCTCGCGTCGACTCCCAGATGCCCGTCTTGTCTTCGGATATGTACTTGTTAAAATCATCGCGGCTGTCGAGCAGCGTCTTGAGATGAATGACCTGCATCACCATGTACAACTTTCGACCGTCGCTGTATGATTTCTCCTCGGTATCGATCGGCGGCATGCTGATATAGATGATGGTCGGGACGTAGCCGGAGAACGCGCGTTGAATTTCCTTCTCGAGCTCGCTCATCTTCATGCTCGGCAACAGCCCGATCCCGTCGATCAACTTGTGGAGCGTGTAAAAGTATTTGCGGCTCTCCTCGGTCGGGCGTTTGATGTGCCGATCGAGCACTTTGAAGAAGAAATCCCACAATCGATTGACCCCGTCGTCAGCGGCATTGACCAACGAAGTCAACTGTTCGCGATCGTCTCTGCCCGGGAAGTTCCAAGCGTTGGTGTTGAGCTCCGTCAAGTACAGTTTCTTATTGATCTCGTCGCTCAACAGATATGATGCCTTCGCATTCTTGATGTACTTCTCCCCGAGCTTGATGGGGAACTCCTTGGCGAGCAATTTAATCTTCGACTTCTCATTGACGTCGATGCCCAGACCGTAGGCAACAATCTCCTCGACGAACTCCGAGATCAACATGTCGATGATTACCTCGGACTTGATGCCTTGGGTGCGATAGTCGTTGACGGTCCACTTCTTGACCATCTCAAAGAAATTCATGGTGATGTCTCTCCTTTGGAAAATTTTATTGCGACGCCCTTCTCACGAGCACGATCCCGCATATCAATCCGATGACATTCGGGATCCAGACGGCGTACATGGGCGCGAGCGCTCCGCTTCGTCCGATTGCATTCGCCAGTGTCATGACGGCGTAGTAGATGAAAATGATGATGACGCTCAACGCAAAGCCCATCGACGATGAATTTCTCGTCGGTTGCAAGCCGAGCGGCACTCCGATCAATGCGAAGATCAAACTCGCCAGCGGCACGGAAATTCGTTGATAGAGTTCTGTTTCGAGCTTGCTGGTGTTGATGTATTGCGTTTTCATGATCGCGATCTGCGCCTTGAGCTCTTTCATCGTGAGCTCCTCGGGTTTCTTCTGCTCCCGAACGATCTGGCGCGGGCTCGCCTTGACGGGCAGGATTTGTTTATCGAAACGCATGGTATGAGTGCGATCGTCCTCGGATATGTCATAGATCATGCCGCGGTGCATGATCCAAGTGTTATCCTTCCACTCGGCATAATCGGCGTTCTCGACGTGGGTAACCTTGCCGTCCTCATTGAACTCCTGCATGGTGACGCCCTGAAGTGTTTCGGTTTGAGCCTCATACTCTCGAGCGTAGACGAGACGTTGCATCTTGCCGTCGTGAATTTCCTTGACGATGACGTGATCCTGCGACTTCATTTCGGTATTGCCCTGAATCTCGTAGTAGAGGACGTTGTTATAAGCGGAGTTCGCCCACGGTACGATGTGCTCATTGAAGAGGATGGCGCAGACACTGACGACCAGCCCGAGGAAGATGGCGGGTGCGGCGATGCGTCCGAAGCCGATGCCGCATGACTTCATGGCAGTGATCTCGCTCGAGCTCGAGAGACGTCCGAAGGTTAGCAGCGAGGCGAGCAGCATAGACATGGGGAAGGTCCACATGATGATGGCGGGCAGCCCGTAGACAAAAATTTTAACGACGGAGGTGAACGACGCGCCGTAATCGGTGATGTATCGAGCGATCTTGAAAAGGGTACCGGAGCCGATGAAGACGGCGGAGAAAGCGCAGATGCCGAAAAGGAAAGCGACAACGACCTCGCGGAAGATATACTTATCTAAGATTCTAATCCCCATGAAATTGCTCCCGTCGACAAAAAAATTGATCGAGCCGATAAAAACTCATTGGATATAATACACCATGGCGGTAGAAAAGTAAATCGGAAAAAAATAATCGCGCTCGATGGGCGTTCCGATCGTTCTTCGCTGTTGAGGGATGGCGATTAAAGATGTGAGCGCCCGCCAGTTCGCGGGGCGGCGCGCTCCGGTTTCCTGCGTCCCTAAAAAATTATTTATGCGTCCCTCCGCATGTTCAACGTCACTAAAAAATTTTGTGGTTAGAAATCAATGGGAGGTGGCGGTTGAAGATAGGAGCGCCCGCCTAATCGCGGGGCGGCGCGCTCCGGTTTTCTGTGTCCCTAAAAAATTATTTATGCGTCCCTCCGCATGTTCAACGTCACTAAAAAAATTTTGTAGGTAGAAATCAATGGGAGGTGGCGGTTGAAGATGGGGGCGAGCCGCCGGCTTCGGAAGGCGGGCGCCCCGTTCTTTGTCCCGTTCTCCCGTCCCTCAACGCCCTAAAAAATATTTATGTTTGTATCCGTGCTAAGGACGGAGGGGCGAGCCGCCGACACCAAAGGCGGGCGCCCCGCTTTTCGCTCCGTTCCCCGCTCGCTCAACGTCACCCAAAAATTTTTTATCAGCCCGAAGAGGGCAGGGGCGAGCCGCCGGCACCGTAGGCGGGCGCCCCGTTTTTTGTTCCGCTCTCCCGTCCCTCAACGCCCTAAAAAATATTTATGT
>JAFUXN010000080.1 GCA_017477125.1 Selenomonadaceae bacterium | reverse complement strand
TCCGAACCGATCACCGCCGAGCTGTGGATCACGCAACGCGCTCCAATCGTGCAATACTCTCGAACCGTCGCGCTCGAATAAATGATCGTCCCGGCTCCGATCGTCGCATGCTGACCAATGTACACGTGCGGATAAATGATCGCGCCGTCGCCTATCGTCGCATTGTCGTCGATCACCGCCAGCGGCATGATCACCACGTCGCGACCAAGTTTGACGCCCGCGCCAATGCATGCCCGCTCGCTCACCCCAACCTTGAGATTGAGTTGCGGCTTGCCGAACATCTCTATCAATCGAGCGAACGCCGCTTTGGGATCGCTCACTCGGATCGACGGCAACGGAAATTCTTTGACGTCACTCGGGATCAACACCGCCGACGCTTTTGTTCGCGCCGCCTCCTCGATATGTCCCTCGACCGCGAAGATCAGATCGCCTTCAACCGCCGCCGTTATGTTGCTCAAATTTTTAACGGAGACCTCGCCGTCGACCGCATCAACTTCGCCGTCGATCAACCGCGCGATCTCATTTAAAGTCTTCTCCATGTCATCGCCTACTGCAATTTCTTGACCATCTCATCTGTCACGTCGATGCCGCCCATCAATACCATCGGCTCATCTTTCGAGCTGTCGATGATGATCTCAAGCGATTTCTCCTTCGACACCGCCGCCGCCGCCTCGTTCAGCTTCTGCGTGTATTGCGTCATGTATGCCTGCTGCACTCCGATCAGTTTGCGCTGAACGTCGAGCTGCACCTTCTGAACTTCCTCCTCGGTCAAGTCCTCGCGCCCTGCCAGTTCAGCTTCCGCCGCCGTCTGTATATCTTGCATTTTTGCGTCGCCCTCTTCGAGCACCGCCTTGATCTGCGGCGTCTCCAATAATTTTTCGTAATCCGCATATCCGACACTGAGCTCGCCGCAGCCGCTCACGACCATCGACGACGCCATCAATGCCGCCACCAATAATTTTCTAGTCAATGCCATTCTCCTCACGCTTATTCGAGCTTGTATCCTTGCGCCGTTTGAGATCCTTTATAATGTCGTCGGTCAGATCGTACGTTCGCGACGTCGGGAATATCGACAGCCCCAACGGTTTGTCGTCCCTCATCAGATCAAACGACAGCGCTTCGTCGAAGTCGAACGGGAAAAATTTTTCCGACACCTCGACCTCTCGTCGCAACACAACTGCATCGAGCCCGTTCACGACGCCCAATCGCGCCGCTTCGTCCTCGATGTCCTTGACCAATTTCTCTTCCAACGCCCGACGCCGCTCGATTATTTCTTCCAACTCGCCCGACAAACTCTGAACGAGCTCCCGCCGCGCCGTCAATGCCTGCGACCTTTCCATCACCGCGCGATCCCGCGCCTGAGCCGCTTCGCGATCCGCTTGTGCTTGCGCCTTCACTCGATCCATCGACGCTTGCGCCTGCGCTCGCAACTTCTCAACGTCCTCTTTAATCGCTTCCTCCGCGTGATCGGCTATCTCCTTGATCCATTGCTCCTCGAGCTCGTGTTGTATGGCTCCGCGCTCGTGCTGCAACTCGTCGAGCCGCGCGTTCAACGTCGCCAGCTCCTCATCCGTCAACCGCATGACCTTCGCATTCTGCAGTTTCAGTTTGATATTGAGAATCTCATTGAGAAATTGATCGTTGATCTCGTCCCGACGCTTGAGATAATCCGCCTCCGTCGACTTGCGATAATCGTCCGCCGCCTGCTGCTTCCGCCGATTTATCTCCGCCGCCTCGCTTATGATCGTCTGCGCATTCTTTTGCCACACCGAATCATCAAACGGCTTCGCGTCGACCGTCGGCTCAGTGATCGTGATCGGGCGCATCGCGTTCTGCAGTTCAAGCCGCACAAAATGCTCCCGCTCGTCGAGACGCGAAAACTCGTCGCCGTAGAGATCGGCGTCGATCAATCGTTGAGGATCGATAAATCCTATGCCCGATATCGAGCGCTCGATCCGATCAACGGCAGTTTGCGACGGAGCGGGCGAAGGCTGCGGTCGATCGTTGACGTACACATAGCCGAGCCCTCCGACTATCGCCGTCAACAGTAGGGTCGCGTAGATCGATTTATTCATGTCGATTAAAAAAATTAGGGCACGAGCCCCGAGTGTATTGAGACGCCGCCCGGTTATCCCATGCCCAATTGCTTAAAATTATTTCTTGCCGAGTCGATTGATGACGTCCTGCGTGATGTCCTGCCCGCCATAAATGACGGTGCTCTTCTCGATGACGACCTGCAAACCTTTGTTGTCGGCGACCTTCTTGATCGTATCCTGGATCGACTGCTCGATCGGTCCGACGAGTTCTTGCTGCTTCTGTTGCAAACGGAGCTGACTCTGCTGATAGTAATCCGCCTTCTCCTGATCGTTCATGCCGGCGGACTTCTCTTCGAACTCCTTCTTCACGTCGGCGATGGCGGTCTGCATCTGTTGTTCGATATTGTTGAGGTCGGGGTGCTTGCTCATTACCTCGCGGTAGTCGACCACTCCGACGCTCGAGCCTGCGGCGGAGGCAACTCCCGTTCCCGATTGGGTGAGGGCTATCGCCACCACGCTCCCGATGAACAGAACCGCAATTAATATGCTGATGATCTTTACTTGCTTCTTCTCGAGTTGTATCAAAACTGATTCCTCCTTTGATTTTCAACGATTATAGCAGACTGTTTCGCGCATTGCAACGTCATTTGAAATTTTTCATGCCAACAAAAATGCCGCTGATCTCTCAGCGGCTCAATCGATTAGCCAAAAATTTTATTTGACGACGACATTGACGAGCTTATCGGGCACGGCGATCACCTTGACGATCTTCTTGTCGGCGGTGAGCTCTTTAACTCGTTGATGGGTCATTGCAAACTTCTCAACCGCCGCTCGATCTAATCCGCGCGGAAGTGTCATGCGCCCGCGAACCTTGCCGTTGATCTGCAACACGATCTCGACCTCGTCCTCAACGAGCGCCACTTCGTCGAACGTCGGGAACATCTGTTGATGCACGCTGCCTTCGAAGAATTTGCTCCAAAGCTCCTCGGTGATGTGCGGCACGAACGGCGCCAACATCTTCAGCAGATTCGACACGACCTCACGAGCGAGCGCGGGGTTGATCGGCTTGTCCTGGAACGTGTGCATCTCGTTGACCAGCTCCATCAATGAGCTGATCGCGGTGTTGAACATGAACCGATCGCCGACGTCCTCGGTGACCTTCTTGATCGTTCGATGCATCGCTCGACGCAGAGACTTCTCCTCGTCGGTCAGACTGTTGGAATCGTAATCGACGGCGTCAGAGAATTGCTCGCTGTAGATGTTGACGATGCGCCACACTCGATTGAGGAAACGGAACGAGCCTTCGACGCCCTGATCGCTCCAATCGAGATCGCGTTCGGGAGGCGCGGCGAACAGTATGAACAGACGCGCGGTGTCGGCGCCGTACTTGTCGATGATCTCTTCGGGCGACACCACATTGCCCTTCGACTTCGACATCTTTGCGCCGTCCTTTATGACCATGCCTTGGCACAACAGATTGGTGAACGGCTCATCGAAATCGAGCAGCCCCGCGTCGCGCAACACCTTGGTGAAGAATCTCGAGTAGAGCAGATGAAGGATCGCGTGCTCGATGCCGCCGATGTATTGATCGACGGGCGACCAGTAATTGACTTTGTCGCGATCGAACGGCGCGTGATCG
Source organism: Selenomonadaceae bacterium (assembly GCA_017477125.1). Classification (GTDB taxonomy): domain Bacteria; phylum Bacillota; class Negativicutes; order Selenomonadales; family Selenomonadaceae; genus Quinella. Next base: position 19,999 of record JAFUXN010000080.1, on the reverse strand, counting down.
TTATGGGGATCGGTATAACGGAGGTAGTACCACGACGAGCAGATGAACGTGTCCATCGTATCGGTCTCGCGATGAGCATGTCCGCCGCACTTGGGGCACTTGCAATCGTTGAACGATTTGCTTGTCGACAGCGGGCTCAACGCGCCCTGCTTAAACTCGACGTCGGTCGGGAGCAGGACGGGCAAATCTTCTTCGGGCACGAGCACCTCGCCGCACTTGTCGCAGTAGATGATCGGGATCGGCGCGCCCCAATATCTCTGACGGGAGATCAACCAATCGCGGAGGCGGTAATTGATCTTGCGGGTGCCGACGCCGTTCTTCTCGAGCCAATCAATGACGGCGCGCTTGCCCTTGACGGAATCGGTACCGGTGAAAGGTCCGCTGTTGACCATGATGCCGGGCTCGGTGTAAGCGTTATCCATCTCATTGAGATCGAGCGGGCGCTTGGGATTATCGATGACGAGAATCTTTTCGAGATCATACTTCGTAGCGAACATCCAATCGCGCTCGTCGTGAGCGGGCACGCCCATAACTGCGCCGGTTCCGAACTCATAGACGACGTAATTTGTGATCCAAATGGGGACGCGCTTATTGTTGATCGGATTGACGGCGTAAACTCCGGTGAAGATGCCCTTCTTCTCTGAATCGGCGTTGGTCTTCTCGACGTCGGAAAGGTTTCTGACCTCATCAACGAACTGACGGAGCTCCGCCTCATTGGGTTGACCGCTGATGAGTTTCTCGACGAGCGGGTGTTCGGCGGCGAGCACGACGTAGGTGACGCCGAAGATGGTATCGGGGCGGGTGGTGTAGACGGGAATTTTATCGTCGTGACCTTCGACGTTGAAGGAGAACTCTGCGCCCTCGGAGCGTCCGATCCAATTCTCCTGCATGATCTTGACGCGGTCGGGCCAGCCCTTGAGCTTATCGAGATCGGCTAAGAGTTCGTCGGCGTAATCGGTGATCTTGAGGAACCACTGAGCGAGATTCTTCTTGTGTACTTCGTGATCGCAACGCCAGCACTTCCCGTCGATGACCTGCTCATTGGCGAGCACGGTACCGCACGAGTCGCACCAATTGACGGCAGCCTCTTTTTTATACGCCAGCCCGCGCTTGTAGAAGAGTTCGAAGAGCCATTGCGTCCAACGGTAGTAGTCGGGGTTGCACGTAATGACCTTCTGATCCCAGTCATAGGAGAAGCCCATCAACTTCATCTGACGGGTCATTTTCTCTATGTTTGCGTACGTCCAATCGTCGGGGCGAATGCCGCGCTTTATCGCCGCTCCTTCGGCGGGAAGCCCGAATGCGTCAAATCCTTGAACGTGGATTACGTTATAATTTTTCATTCGCTTGAAACGAGCGAGTGTATCGCCGAGACCATACACACGTGCATGTCCGGTATGTATACCTTCACCACTGGGATATGGGAGCATTTCCAGACAGTAAAACTTTTTTTTGTCGCTGTCCTCGGTGACGCGGAACGGATTTTCGGCGAACCATTTATCCTGCCACTTCTTTTCGATCGAAGCGGGATTGTATTTTTCCATCGAATGCCTCCTGAGATAAAAGTTTCGCCGCTCATTTTAGCGCGCCGCCCTATCATCGTCAAGCCTGTTTGCCCGACGACTCCTCGCAATTTTGTCGCTTGGACTCTCGCGATGCCGCTCGCGCCAAAGATATTTTGAATAGCAGCTCTGAGAACAGCACTTCGAGCGCCGTTTCCTGAGGTAGACGAACTCCTTGCCGCAGTACTCACAGATTCCTTTCTTGTAAATGCGTCCGTCCTCGCCGCGAAATTCGTCCGACGCCAGTTTCGCGTCGTCGTCCTTCCGATTGCGAAACTGCCTCGCACATTTATGACTGCAGTAACGGGTTCGCGCGAACGGCGTCTTAAACGTATTGCCGCAGTTGAGGCAGACCTTCTCAATCAGATTCTCCTCGGCTTTGCGCCGCTGCCATTGCAGCATGACCGCTTGACTCCGCACCGGATCCTTTTCATGAGAAGGGGCGCCGTCCTTCTTACCCTCGACGCTTTTCAGAGCGCCATGCAACTTTTTGTGATCGCTGTCGGTCATCAACTGAAGATTGTCGAGCTCATTGTTGTCGGGATTGAGATCGCGGTGGTGGATGACACAGCCTATCGGAATCTCGCCGTTGAAGTACGACCAGATTGCGCAATGCAGAGGAATATGCGCCGAGTAATGTCCGCTCTGACGCAGACCGAAAGTCATTCCATCGAACCGTTGATGTTTGTCATCGAGAATGATGGGCGTCGGGTGGTCGCCCTCAATTTTGATCGGCTCCAAAGCCTCGGGGTGGTCGGCGTACCACTTCTCGGGGTGCCAATGAAGTTTGCGGTGCTCCGCTCTTGTGAGCAACATCATGTTGGAGATGTTGTTGTTCGACGGATCGCAATCCCTGTGATGAACATCAAAGCCCTTGGGGATTTCGCCGAAGAAGTGTTGCCACACGACCCTGTGCAGAAGAAACTCCCGCGAATAGTGACCGCTGTTTTTGTCGCGCGTGTAGATTACGCCGTTGAATTTTTGGTGCCGCTCGTCGATGATCTCAACTCGCGGCTCCGCCTTCTCGCCATTCATTATGATTGCCTCCCGTTCTTGACAACCAACGCAAGAGGCATTACAATCTCCCAATAGGGAAGTCCCTCTGCGTTGCTTGTAGTTTTTGTTTCGCAACTTGATTCTAGCACGCGAGGGCTTTTCTGTCAATTGAGCCGCAAAGGAGGTGAAAACATGAGGCTTGAGTCGTACGCACAAGAGTTCGAGGACATCATCATCTACTCGTTCCTCCGCGATGTCAATGACGGTTTCTATATCGACGTCGGCGCCAACGATCCCACTAACATCAGCGTCACGAAATTTTTCTATCTGAGAGGCTGGCACGGGATCAATATCGAGCCGCTCCGATTCAGATGTTTGCATCTCGAGGAGCAACGTCCTCGCGACATCAATCTCTGCGTCGGCGTCGGCTCCGAGAAAGGCAAACTTCAACTGTTCGAAGCAGACGGGCTGTCCACCTTCTCTGACGAAGTCGCCTCGCAATGGAAAAATCACGCGGGGGGGGGGGTAGTGCGACGCCCGTCCTGACGTTGACTGATGTATTCCATCGATACTGCGAGCCGCGTCAGCCGATCCATTTCTGCAAGATCGATGTCGAGGGCTTCGAACGAGAAGTGCTGTTGGGCATCAAGGATTGGAACGAGTTCCGCCCTTGGTTGTTCGTAATGGAGGCGACCTTGCCGGGTACCATAATCCCTTGTCACGACAAGTGGGAGAATATACTGCTCGAAAACGATTACGTCTTTGCATTTCAGAACGGCATAAACCGATACTACATCGACAGCTACAGGAGCCATCTTTTGCAACGAGCCGCCGACGTCAGAGACTTCTTCAAGCGACATGAGATCGCTGTCATGCGTATGCAGATCGTCAACATACAATGAGTTCATCGCTCGAAATATAAAAGGCACTCACCCAGAGCAAGGGCAGAGTGCCTTTGTTCATGTCCCGATCGTGGAAACGATCAATCGCGGCAGGAGGACGGAGGAGCATCAAAGTAGCGGGCGATCATCTTCACCGCACAGTACTCGCCGCACATCGAACACGCATCTTCGTCCGAGCGGTTCCGCGCGGATCGCTTCGAACGAGCCAACTCGGGATCGATCGCCAACTCCATCTGCCGATCCCAATCCAAAACTTTGCGTGCCCGAGCCATCTCCAAATCCCATTCCCGAGCGCCCGCCACGCCCTTGACTATGTCGGCAGCATGCGCCGCGATCCGCGACACGATCACCCCGTCGTGCACGTCCTCTATCGTCGGCAACGCCAAGTGCTCCGCCGGCGTCACGTAACATAAAAAGTCCGCGCCACTGATCGCCGCCATCGTCCCGCCTATCGCCGCCGTGATGTGATCATAACCCGGCGCCACGTCCGTCACCAACGGTCCCAAGACATAGAACGGCGCGTTGTGGCATAATCTCTTTTCCAGTTTCATGTTCGCCGCGATCTGATCGAACGGCACATGCCCCGGTCCCTCAACCATCACTTGAACGCCGCGCGCCCATGCTCGCTCAACCAATTCCCCCAACGTGATCAGCTCCGTCAACTGCGCTCGATCCGTCGCGTCGGCGATGCACCCCGGACGCATGCCGTCGCCCAATGAAATCGTCACATCATACTTCTCGCAGATGTCGAGCAGATCATCGTACCGCTCGAGCAGAGGATTCTCCCGCTCGTTGTGAAGGATCCACGCCGCCATGAACGATCCCCCGCGACTGACAATATCCATCTCTCGATGTTGAGTTCTCATGCGTTCGATCGCCGATCGCGTCACTCCGCAATGAAGTGTCATGAAGTCCGCGCCGTCGATCGCCTGCTTCTCGATCGCGTTGAGCAGATCGTCCTCGGTCATCTTGACGATCGCTCCATGTGATCGGATCGCTTCAACCGTCGCTTGATAGATCGGAACGGTGCCGACCATCACCGTCGAGTGCTCGATGATCGTTCGACGCGATTGATCAATGTTGCTCCCCGTCGATAAGTCCATCACCGAATCGGCGCCGCATTTGATCGCCTCGTTGAGCTTGTCGAGCTCGGGCGCGGGATCGGGGAAGGTGCTCGACGTGCCGATGTTGGCGTTGACCTTCGTGCGCAAGCCTTCGCCCACTCCGCGCGGAGCCGTCAACGAGCGATGATTGATGTTGGCGCAGATCGCTATCGTCCCGTTGGCAACCCGCTCGCGGATCGTCTCGACGGGTATCTTCTCCTCGGCGGCAACCTGCTTCATCTGATCGGTGATGCGCCCCGCTCGAGCCGCTTGCATTTGTGTCGACATGATTAATCCTCCTCATAATCTCAATTGATCCTTGAGAATCGTTTTGCATTGACAAGACACCTCCCAAGAATTTACTAAACGCCTTCGACCATTGCAAGCAAAAAAATTTTTTCGAGCCGCGTAACATTCTTATCGGTCGAACATATAATTGAACGAAAGGCAATGATACAAAGAGACAATCGACAAGTATCAATCGAAAAGGAGAAGATAAAAATGGCAATCGACAATGAGAAACTCAGCGGACAGAAATTGGAAATGGACGAGCTCGATCAGGTGGCAGGCGGCTCGAAGGAGCAGACCAGCAGGTTGTTCGTCAAGCTCCACGACTTCGGATTGATCAGCCGCGCGGAGATGAAGGCGGAGGACATGGGCGCGTTCAGAGAAGCGTGCGGGAAATACGGCGTGTACATCGAGACGCACCGCAGTCGTGACAACAAGTACTTCATCAAGGGCAAGGAAGTCTCTCGCGACGAGGCTCTGTATCGCCTCGAGCACAGGATCAAAGACTGATCGCGTCAAGCTCGACCGTCGACACACAAATCAATCAATCGCATATCAATCGAATAAAAGCAGCCGCTCGGGGCATCAACCTCGGGCGGCTTTTGAATTTCATCTCGCCAGTTCGTTCAACGCATAGGGCTTGGCATATTTGAAGTATGAATCGCAAACGTAAATCTTGTTGCGATCGATCGGAGGAGTGCGCATCGCAGGATAGACGACCGCATTGTTCAATCGCTCGCCGTCGATCAAATGCTCGAGGGTCGACAGATATTTTTGCTGAACGGCAAGCGGAATGTCGGCAGCGATCCGCCCGTCGATGCCCCAATCGAGCAGTTGCAATCCGTAATGCCGATCCAATTTCCCATGCACGTATTGATTGCGGTAGTGCTTGAGGCAATTGCCGCACGCCGTCGAGCACCGGCACGAGCTCAACAGCGCTCTCATCTGCTCGAGCAGAGTGTTGAGCTCCGTCGCGATCCGAACAGAGTAGCCCGCGCCGCTCGATAAGTTGTCGTAGATGTAGACGTCGACGAAAGTTTTATCGGGCGCCGTCCGTCGAATGCGATAGCCCGTCACCAGCTCGCTGAACTCAATGTCGAGTTCCTTGCACGCCACCAATCGAAACGCCTCCGCCACCGATTGAGCCGCTCGATCCAACCACAAATTCTCAACGCCGCTTCTCGTATCGATCAATCGACCGTCAAGCGCAAACTCCATCACCAACATGTCGGTCACAAAATCAAATCCCAAATCAACGTTGATGATGTCGGCATGCTTGCACGTCGCCCGACCAAATCGCGAGCGGTACGGTCGCCCCACGCCCTTCAACGGATCGGATTTGGTGTTGGGCATCGCCGCCCCGCAGTCTCGACACACAACAAAGCCCTTATCGTTCGAGCCGCGATTGCGCACGATGATCCGTTGGTTCTCCCTCGACGCCATGCGAATGTGTTTGCAACCTTCGACGGCGATCATCTCGTCGTGCTCGGGCAGCGTCGAGTACTCCGGCGGTTGAGCGGTCGAATACTCCTCGGTCAACTGCGCCTCGGCGATCGATGTCGCGTCCTTCGGAGCAAAGCCCCAAGGTCGAAGCATCAGCCGCTCCGATCGATTCAACGATCGATTGCCGCAAAACGGACAGACGGATCGATTTTCGTCGGCGAGCCCGAACCAGCCGCAGGTGCATGTCATCAGCGCCTTCACGTAATTTCGATCGTCAATGAAGCGTTGAGCGGGAGACTTATAATATGCGCCGTGGCAGTAGATGCCGCCGATCTGGTAAGTCTTCTTGTCGACAACGATCGCTCGACCCGGCGCGCATTCGCTGATGGCAATGTCCAAGCCGCGCTCAACTTGATAGACGAGCCTGCCCGCGCCGTCGACGATGTATGAGCTCACCACATCGCGCGGGAACGAGTACGTCGGGATCATGCCCTCCTCATAGAGCGCATCGAGCAAACTCTTTGCATCTCGATCGAGCGAACCGTCGTCGTGCACGCCAAACAGTTCGGGGTGGCGCTCAACCTTCTCAACCAACTCGTTCAGCCCGTCGAACAAATTGTTGAGCCAAGTCTCATGGTCGAGACGAAAATTTTTTGGAAGGAGCGCGGTGCCGATTGGGATCGAAAAACCTTCGACAAAACTTTTGAAGGCGCTCAGTCGAGCGTTGAGGAAGGCGGCGGCGCTCATCGAATCCAAGCTCGAGCCGATCGTCGACAGAAATTCCTCGAACAGGATCATCGACAGGTGGCGGTGAAATAATTTTTCGCTCTCGACATCGATCCAAGGCTTGCGCGGATCGCCACGGAACATCGGCACGGGATCGTTGAAGTACAACGTATCGTGCGGACCGTCTTCGCAAAACGTCACGACCGTCGACAGGCTTGAGCCCCGTCGCCCCGCTCGTCCCGCGCGCTGTTGATAGTTCTCGCGCATCGGCGGCACGTTCCGAAGTCCGATCGCTATCAACGAGCCGATATCGATGCCAACCTCCATCGTCGTCGTGCTGCTCAAGATGTCAACGGGGTGCTCGCCCTCGCGCAAGAAGTCTTGAAAGCGCAACTCATAGGTCTCGGTCTTCGACCACATGGCATCGCGCTGATCCTTATGCGACAGTTGAGCGGTGTGCTCCTCGGTGTCGATCACGCGGACGGCGGCTCCGTCGATCGCCTCTTCGATCGGTCGGCGCCAAAACCTCAACGCCTCGAGCTCGACATCGCTCAACAGATGCGTCGAATCACTGCCGCACGTCGGGCACCTGCCCTTCAATAAGTACGGCGTGAGCTCCTTGCACTTGTCGCAACGATGCCAACGTCGGTTGAGATCAAATCGCGCGCGCAATCGGCTGAGGTCAACATAATATTTGCCGCCGTCGCCCTGTCGCAAGAATCGATCGTGCAACACCCGACGCCAATTCATCATCGCCGTCGACTTCGCGTCCCAACCCATGACGCTCTTGATCGTCGTCGAGAACTCCCAACGCTCGCTCAAGCCATAGCCGCCGTAATTCCTTCGAACCTCCAGCCGCACTTGATCGCTGATGTTGTGACCGAGCGCGGAATTTTGATCGCAAACCGACATGATCCACGCGTTGAACAGCTCGAGAAATTCATCGTCGCTCACCGCCACACCGTAATCCTCGAGCTTATCAACCGCCGCCTCCAAACTGTCCCGATCGGGCTCGAGCCAACTGATCGCCGAATCGTAGAGAGTGTTGTAGCCGCCGCAGAACAATCGAAGGAGCATCTCCTTCATCGAATCGTCCGCGCGATCGATCGACCATTGAGCACTGAACCGCCGCCCGCGACGTTGAGCCCGCTCGAAACGTTCAACGGTCTCGGCGCTGTCCTTCCAAAAATTTTGATCGAAAAGATGAATGTGTTGACGACCGGCGGCAAGGCAGAAATAATCGTAGAGATCGCTCATCGAACAATCGTCGTGCTCCATGAGATCGGCGGCGAGCGCAAACAACTGTCGAGCGGCGGTGTCGTCGGAGGCGCGCGACATGTCTCGAGCCAACTTCGCCGCCCGTTGCCGACTGTCGGAGAACAACAGCACCTTGCGCCCTTGATTGGGCAGATCGGATTTGCCTTCGACGGCGGGCTGGCTGTGGAATTGAGTTTGGATCAGATTGTAGAACGATTGATTGCCGCGCGTGCCGAACGATGTCAGTTGAGTGCTCGACAGTTGATGTCGACAGTGCGGACACTCGAAAAATGTCAGCGCCCCATGCTCCTCGTGCTCGCCATAATACAATCGACGCATGCCCTCTCGATGTCGAGCCTCGTCGGCGAAATGAATGAAGCCGCTCTTCACGTCGAAGTAGCAGGGCTTTAATTTTTTTGGCGGCTCGTAATCGTCGGGCGGTATGAACAGATGGATTTCCTTCATGCGTTCGTCGAGCCGCTGCCCCGAGTACCGCCATAAATATTTTTTGTCGCCGTCGTCGGTGCACTCAAGCACGTAGCCTTTGAAGAACAACGCACCGCATCGTCGATCGTTGAACAGCTCATAGACGACCGAGCCGCAATGCGGGCAGATCGTTTCGCCGTCCGATAAAAAAATTTCGCCCAGCCTCAACGTCCCGTAGGCGGAGCGCTCAACATGACCGTGCGGGCAATCGGGGTTGGCGCATGCGTAGACGCCTTTGAGCCCGCGGAACAACATGTGCATGCGCGCGGGGAACAGGACGGCGCCCTTATCGTTGCGCGCGAGCGGAGCGATCGAGAGCATGACGGCGACGGCGTTCAATGCATCGGTCGCGCTCAACGACGGGAATATTTTCGATGCCAACTCGTTCAATGAGATCGCCGCACCTCGACATCGACGGATCATCTCGACAAACGGTCGGTACTCGAGCAGATGATCGTAGAGCCAAGCATACGCCGCCGACGCCGACGAGAATGTTGGCGGCGCTCCCTCGACCCTCGACCAAAAATCGTTGAGCGCTTTCAATCGATCGGATTCATCGCCCTCAAACTCCTCCGTCGATCGCGACAAAAAATTTTTCGGCTCGATATCAAACTTCGGATCGTCGCTCAACTCCTCGCGCTCGCCCGTCAAATGATCAAAGTCGCCCTCGCCCGCCGTCAACGCATGGAAAAACTGTTGAACCGCCGATCGATCGTCGGGCATGCTGGCGGTCGTCAAGATGAACTGCACTCGATCGCGATTGACCCTCAACTTGTACAGCAGCCGACGGATCAGCAGCGCCACTTCGCCGCCCGACGAGCCCTTATACATGTGCGCCTCGTCGATCACGAACAGCAACTTATTCGAGCGGTCGGCGTCGAGCCAAGCGCGCGTCGAGCTCCAAATTGATTCCTCCCGCGGGCGCATCAGCATGTGCTCGAGCATTGAATAGTTCGTGATCAAGATGTCGGGGCAGGTCGATTGCATTTCGAACCGCGTGATCAGTTCGGCGTCGGCGGGATCGGTCACGTGCTTGCCCTTCTCGAGCGACGCGATGAATTGATCCAAGTGCGCCTTCGAAGGAACCTTGCCGTCGGCGATCAATCGGTTGAGGAACTCATCATCGGACGAAACGATCTCGTTCAACGTCTCAGCCAATTGAATGTCCTGCTTGCGATCGGATTTCGCTCCCGGGTACGGCGTTCGACCGGTGTACATTCCGAACTGCGGGCGTCGAGCGCCTTGACCGCATGCCTCTCGAAAGATCGATACAAACTTTTGATCTCTGTCGCCGATCAATCGTCGAAGGCGGCTGATCTGATCGGACACGAGCGCATTCAGCGGATACATCACCATCACGCGGACGCCGCGCTTTGACCATGTCGACGGCGAGTCGTGCGCTTCGGTCGCGAGCTTGGCGAGGATCGGGAACATGAAACATTCGGTTTTGCCCGAGCCCGTCCCCGTCGATACGAATAAATCTCTGCCGCGCGTCGCCGCCTCCAGCGCCTGAACTTGGTGCACGAACGGCGACGAGTACACTCCCAAACGTGCGTCGGCGAGCCGCATGAAGAATCGCCTCAACCAATCGGGCAGGTCGATCGTCTCAAAGGCATGCGGCACGGTCTTGTATGCGGGCGACGACTCGATGAACGGCTCACGATAGAGCAACCCCTCAACGTCGAGCCGATCCGAAACGGCGTCGAGCAGCAGCGGCGACTTACCGAAGTACTGCGCCTTGATATAGTTCTCGAGCTCCGCGCGGAGCTTCTTATGAATTGCGTTGACCCCGTAGGACATTGACATCACTCCTCGATGAATTGATATCCGCGACGCTCGAAAATGATTTTGAGCGCAAAAAAAATATCGGTGTCGACGACGCGGTTGAAGTTGTTGAACGGATCGATAAACTGTTGCGCCCAACTGTAGAGCTTGAGCAGATTTAATTCGGGCGGCGGCGGCAGATACCCGAGCCTCAACCAAGTGATCGTGCCGTCGACCTTGTATCGGTTGGGCGGCAACGTCACTCTCGACGCCAGACATGCATTCGACATCGCTCGAGCGGATCGCCACGTCGGCAGCTGACAACACTCGAAAACATCTCCGTCCGATCGATAGAGATAATGCAAGTACTCGACCGTTGATCGAACCCGCGCGATTGAGATTGAGCCGTCGCGATCGGGTTGCGCCTTCCAATATCTTTGTCTGAAGGTCGGCGTCGTGTTGAGGTACTCGGCATCGTCGGGCAGGCGCTCAACTTTCCAATGCGCTCGACGGATCAGAGCAGCCCACTCGTCGCTCAAAGTTCGATTTGGGATCGCAAACATCTCGCCGACATCGGTTGAGGGATCGTTCGAAGGACGGTAGAAGCCCGCGCCGCTCATGTGCACTTTGCGATCGGGAGTGACGCCGCGCATGAATGTGATCCCGTTGAGCGTGGCGGAGGCTGGCATTGACGGAGCGATCCGATTGGGCGCATGATAGATCAATCCGGCGTTCGAATAGAGCTCGTAAATTTCGTCGGCAAGATCAATTTTAATGTTCGCCTCGGGGTAGAGCGACGCATAAATTCGTTGCAGCTCATTGATCCGAGCCTTGAAATATTGAATTGAGATCGTCGGCTCGTCGGTTCGATCGAACAGCGCGGCATACGCTTGACGGCTCAACGCACTGTAAATGATCCGCGCCTTGAAACTCTCAAGCGCTTCGGTCGAGCCGCGACGGATATGATACTCGTCGGCGACGGTGCTCAACAATCGATCGAGCCCGCTCATTGCTCGTCACCGATAAATTTTTTGAGCCTGTCGAGCGTTCGACCGCTGCCTCTGAACTTCTCGATGAAACGATCGCTTTGACCGTTGACGTACGCCATGGGGAAGGCGGCGAACAGCGCAACGTGATCGGTTGAGTCGATCAAGCGCGTGAGGATTTTGATCGGATCGGGTTGATCGAAGATGAGCTCGGTGAAGACGGGCGTGAAGTAATTGAAGAAGGAGCGGGGCTCGAGCCTGAGGTCTTCGATGAACGGGTAGAGGGCGATGAAGAATTTGCCTTCGATGCCGAGCAGTTCGGGGAGGTAAGCGATGAAGTTTGGGGCGAACGGATTTATGACGGCGACGATCGGATCGGTGCTCGAGCTGACGATGTTGAGGTCGTCGAGGCAGTTGACGGCGGCGCAATCGAAGGTGGCGGCGGTCGAGCCGTTGAGAGCGATGGAAAATGCGTCGGCGATCCTTCGACCGTTGGGACCGACGAGCATCAACGGGATGTGATTGTCGTACGCGGCGCGGAGGTACTTGGCAAAGTGATCGATCTGATCATCGTAGGCGTCGAGCGCATCTTCGAAGGCGCAGATAAAGTCGTCGAGATCGGAGTTATCGACAAAGAGTTCGATGACTTTACCGGGGCGATAAAATTGTTTGATCGGCGACGCTTGGAGTTGAGCAGCAGACTCGTCGCGGTTGTCTTGAAGGAATTCGATCGCTTGCTCCAACTGATCCACGCGCTCAGTGAGAGCATACATCTCCTTTTCGATACTCTCAAGTTGAGATTCCGCCTCGGCAATTCGGTTGGCAATCCGATTGGCAATCCTTGTGTGATCGGGAATGTCGAGCGTCAACTTTGAGTAAAAAATTTTCTCGTCGACCGAAACACAATCAAGGATATTGAAACTGAAGAACTGCGGCGCCGCAACGCTGAACAGATCATTTTCAATGCAGAGCAGTCCTCGATAAATATTGCCGTCGACTGCGTAAGAGAGCAATGCCCTTCCACTGGACAGCGCAGGTTTGTCATTCTGTTTCAGTCGGCTAATCAAATCCTCCTCGCTGCTGCAATCGTCCCAAATAATTATCTCGATGGGAATTTTATCGGGATAAAACCTAACAACAACCGCATGGATTTCGTTCTGCTCCTCTTGCATGCGCCAGCCCCAAATGCCGATAAAATTTTGAGGAACGCTGATTGCCTCTATGCAAAAAAATTTATCCTTCCCGTCGCAGGGCAGAAAAGATGAGTCTTGAATCTCACCACAGACGACATCAGCTAACCGTTTAAGCCCGCTCTCTACGACCTTGCACAACGACGTGTGCGGATACTCGTAATCAAATACCATTGCTCACACCAACCCCTTGTTTAACACGAAACGCCTGAACTCCTCCCACGCGCCCGACCGTGCATGCCCCGCGCGGATCGCTTTGCGCAACCAACCCGCCACCAACGGATAATCCTTCAACCGATCAACGAGCGAGCCCCAACCATGCGAGATCGCTATCAGCCGACCGCGCCCGCGCTCCAATCGTCGATACGTCTCCTCGTCCGACGCCGAACCATTTTCCGAACGCTCGTGGCGGAGCACCCGCACACAATCCAAGCCCACAAAAATTTTTATCGTCAGCCCAAAACCGATCCCGATCACATCGATCGGCTCGTCGGCTCGAAGCTCAATCCGATCCTCAACATACCCGTCGCGCTCAAGCTCAACATAACCGTCAAATTCCGCGCGGAGCCTCAACACTCGATCCCGCGGCAGAACATGCAACACACCATCGACGCCCGCAACGATCCGATCGCCCGCAACGTCTGTCACCTCGACCTTCGGCATGTCAAACTCAAACGTCGGCATCTCCCGTCGAAGATAAATGCATCGCAACGGCTGCATGCGTCCCGCCGCCAACAATTGTTGCCTCTCATTGCAATCGACTTCGATTAATTTGCCGTTCGCCGCACTCAACAGCACTCGCCTCGGCGTTTGAGGAAACACTCCAAACTTTGGCGCATTGCCTTCGACATAGACGAAACACTTTTGAGCATCGTGAAGGACGATCCGATCGTCGAGCATATAGCTCGGGTGCAGGACGCGGATCGCAATCGGCTTGTCCGTCAATCGACAACGGTAGCGCAAGAAAAATTTCGCCGCCTCCAACGTCAATGCCGCCGCCTTCAATTCGTAAAGTCGCCATTGACGATAATGCATGCCTGTGTCATTGATTTCAATGTCAGTTTGAATGAGACAGGGACTGTCCGTCGCCAGCAGATAATATTGCTTGCCGAGCCGAACGTCGGAGTCGGGCGGCAATTGAGCGCCGCTCGTCGTCGAGAACAATGCGCCGTCAAGTTTGCCAATGACTTCCGCCGTCGACAAATATTTTCCGTCCCGCTCGAAATGGAAATCATTTTGCCCCACGCAAATTCTGAGCGGGTGAGCAATCGTCGGCTCCTTTCGCGCCCACGTCCAATCGTTTCGCTCAAAGTACTGCGCGCGATCTTCGCACGATTTATCAGGTTCGCCCGACGAGTGACGAAAGTGCGAGCAGTACACATCACCCTTGACGAACGTAACATACTGCCCGCACAGCTCACAGAAAAACAATCCGCTCTTGGCAGCGACACTGCCGCTCACATTCGGATCGAGCTCAACCGTCGACGCCTTTACATTCTTCCAACCGTCGAGCCATTGACATACATGAGTGAGCACCGTCGATCACCAACCGTGCTCGGTCAGGATCAGGTCGAGAGCGTTCAACACGTCATCGATGTCCTGTTCAGAGATCACCAGCGGCGGTTGAAACGCCAGCACATTCCGCCCCACGCCGTTCTTGCCGACGATGAATCCTCGATCCTTGAGCGCTTCGATCGTGGTGTCGAGCTCGTCGGGGGCGGGAGAACCGTCCGATCGAATGAACTCCGCGCCGACCATCAACCCCAGCCCGCGCACGTCGCCGATGATCCCATGCGTCGATTGCAATCGCCTCAAGCCGCTCATCAATTGATCTCCTCGAGTGCGAGCCGCCCCGCATAAGTCATGCTCCTCAATGTAATCGAGCACCGCCAGCCCCGCCGTCGACGACACCGGATTGCCTCCCAACGTCGATGCGCCCGGTCGAGTGTACACGTCGGCGATCTCCGCTCGAGAGATGAACGCGCTGATCGGTTGCCCGTTGCCCAACGCCTTCGCCACGCTCATGATGTCGGGCTCAACGTTGAAGTTTTCGATCGCAAACATCTTACCCGAGCGCGCGAAGCCCGTCTGAACTTCGTCAACGATCAGCAACGCGCCGTACCTCGACAAAATTTCTTTGACGCGAGCGAACCAACCTTCGGGCGGCACCACGATCCCCGCGTTCCCTTGGATCGATTCGGCGATCAATGCCGCGGGTCGTCCGCTCGTCGACGATTTTATCAACCGCTCAATCCGATTCGCGCACTCGAGATCGCACGACGGATATTTTTTGCCGAGCGGGCATCGATAGCAGTACGGGTTGGGCGCAAAATTGATCCCGCCGACGGGATTGGGATCGGTTCTCCACATGCCGATCCCCGTCAAGCTCATCGTCAACTTCGTCCGACCATGCAGTCCGCTCTCGAGCGCGATGAACTCACTGCTCTTGGTGTAGAGCGTCGCGAGAAGGAGCGCGCCTTCGTTCGCTTCCGTCCCCGTCGAGCAGAAGAAACTTTTCTGCAGTCGACCCGGCGTCACGCGCGCCAACCGTTCAGCCAATCGAACAAAGTTCTCCGTCAGGTAGATATTGCAGACGTGTTGAAGCTCGCGCATCTGATCGATCATTCGATCCACGATCGCCCGATTGCAATGCCCGCAATTGATCACCGACACCCCCGCATAGCAATCAAGGTACCGTTTGCCCTCGGCGTCGAACAGATATTGCATGTCGCCCTTGACGAACTGCGGCGGCGTCTTGTAGAAATGTCCCAGGCACGGCATGATGTATTGCCTCTTCTTCTCGACGATCGCCTGCGCCCCAATAAATTTTTCCATCGCTATCACCTGCACTTTATAATTTGATTTTATGTTATCATAGCGTCAAGCGAATTGCAATCGGTTGATCTGATCGGAGATGTAATCCATGTCGTGATTGCTCAACGTCACGAACTCTCGGATCGATTCGATCGTCAGCGACGGCGACCGAGCAATCAGCTCCTCTGCGTTCGACAAAAATATTTTCAAGTTGATCTCGAGCGGCAGATCAAATCGACATGGGTAAGCGTTGATGAAGAACTCGTGCACCAGATAATTCTCAAGCATGATCTCATCGATCCGATCGGGCACTCGACAATCCCGCGGCTCGACATCAAAAAATTTTTCGAGCTCACGCAATCGATCGGTGATCGACAACGATCTGCATTGGAGGATCGCGATCGCCGACTGTTGGATCGATACGAACTGCGGACGATACTCGATCGGAACGTTCGGCTCAAAGATTTCCGATTGGCGATGCGTCCGCTCATCAACCTCAACCCATTCGAAATCGATCCGCGCGGATTTGAAAACCATGTCGGCGACGAGAGGACAGACCGGCGACATCGCTCGCTCATAGTATTCGCCGAAGTTGAGAGTTTGACGCGGGTATTGACGGCACGTCTCCGACAGTTGAGCTTCGCCGTATTTTTTTTGGATCGAGCAAAGATCATCGTCGCCGAGGAACGGACACACTCCATGATCATTCGGCTCGATGCAAAATTTATTGAGCTGCTCATTGAACGACAAGTGATCCGCCAAGCCGTCGAGCGCCAAATATTTTTTTCGAGTGTCGTCATCGATCTCAATCGCCCAGCCCGCTCGACAACATTGAGCTCCGCATGCTTGACCGTCGCATCGAAATGATTTAACATAAGTCGGTTGAAAGTACCTGTACATCGGAACCGCCTCCCACCAAAAATTTTCCCCACAGTATATCAAACGGAGTGATGATTTTGTACAACAAGGTCGATACCAATTTGGATTTTGCATCGCGCGAGAAGGAAGTCGAGAACTTCTGGAACGACAACGATATTCAGCAGAAGGCGATCGATCAGCGCGACGGCTGCCCCGATTACACCTTCTATGACGGTCCGCCCACTGCCAACGGTCAGCCGCACATCGGTCACGTCCTCACCCGAGTGATCAAGGACATGTTCCCGCGCTATTGGTCGATGAAGGGACGCAAGGTTCTGCGCAAGGCAGGCTGGGACACTCACGGCTTGCCCGTCGAGCTCGAGGTCGAGAAGGCGATCGGCATCAACGGCAAGGATCAGATCGAGCAGTACGGCATCGAGCCGTTCATCAAGCGCTGCCGTCAATCCGTTTGGAAATATAAATCCATGTGGGAAGAGTTCAGCGGCGTGGTCGGCTTCTGGGCGGACATGGACGACCCCTATATCACCTACACCAACGACTATATTGAATCGGAATGGTGGGCGCTCAAAAAAATTTTCGATCGCGGACTCCTCTACAAAGGTCATAAGGTCGTGCCCTACTGCCCGCGTTGCGGCACTCCTCTGTCGAGCCACGAAGTCGCTCAAGGTTATAAGGACGTCAAGGAGCGGAGCGCGATCGCGAAGTTCAAAGTCAAGGGCGAAGATGCTTACTTCCTCGCGTGGACGACCACCCCTTGGACGTTGCCGTCGAATATCGGACTGTGCGTCAACGCCAACGTCGATTATGCGCTCGTCGAGGTCGGCGGCGTGAAGTACTACATGGCTGAGGCGCTCGTCGATAAAGTTTTCGAGGGCGTTGAGCATGAGATCATTTCGACGGTCAAGGGCAAGGAGCTCGAATATCGGGAGTATGAGCCGCTGTATCCGTTCGCCGATCAGATCGTCGCCAAGAGCGGCAAGAAGGCGTTCTTCATTCAGTGCGACGATTACGTGACGATCGAGGACGGCACCGGCATCGTTCACACCGCGCCCGCGTTCGGCGAGGACGATAATCGCGTCTGTCGAAAATATGATATGCCGTTCGTTCAGTTCGTCGACGCCAAGGGGCAGATGACGAGCGAAACATATTGGGCGGGAGTGTTCGTTAAGGACGCCGACCCGTTGATCCTCGACGACCTCAAGAAGTCGGGCAAGCTCCTCAAGGCGCCGAAGTTCGAGCACAGCTATCCGCACTGCTGGCGTTGCGACACTCCGTTGATCTACTACGCGCGCGAGTCGTGGTTCATCAAGATGACCGCCGTCCGCGATGATCTGTTGGCGAACAACGACACCGTCAATTGGATTCCGCCGACGATCGGCAAGGGGCGTTTCGGTGATTGGCTCGAACATGTACAGGATTGGGGCATCAGTCGCAATCGGTATTGGGGCACGCCGCTCAACGTTTGGGAGTGCGAGTGCGGGCATCTGCATGCCGTCGGCTCGATCGATCAGCTCCGCGCGGAGTCGAAGAATTATGATCAGATCAATGCCGAGTTCCAATCGACCAACGCCGACGATCCCAATCAAACGCATGGCGAGCTTGAATTACATCGTCCCTATGTCGATCGGATCGTGATCGATTGCCCCGAGTGCGGTCATGAGATGCATCGCGTTCCCGAGGTGATCGATTGTTGGTTCGACAGCGGAGCCATGCCCTTCGCTCAATGGCATTACCCGTTTGAGCATAAGGATATCTTCGACGAGAGATTTCCTGCCGACTTCATCAGTGAGGCGGTCGACCAAACGCGCGGCTGGTTCTATTCCTTGATTGCGATCTCGACGCTGCTGTTCAATCAATCGCCTTATAAGAATGTGATCGTGCTCGGGCATGTCCAAGACAA
Organism: Selenomonadaceae bacterium; assembly: GCA_017477125.1. GTDB lineage: Bacteria > Bacillota > Negativicutes > Selenomonadales > Selenomonadaceae > Quinella. The sequence goes on along the minus strand of JAFUXN010000080.1, from coordinate 1,703 downwards.
GGACGGTCAGAAGATGTCGAAGTCGAAGGGCAATGCGGTCGATCCCATGGCGGCGCTCCGTCAGCATGGCGCCGACGCTGTTCGCTGGTACTTCTACGAGAACTCTGCGCCGTGGCTCCCCAACCGTTGGAACGATGAATCGGTCAAGGAAGGGCAGCGCAAGTTCATGGGCACGCTGTGGAATACCTATGCGTTCTTCGTCCTCTACGCCAATATCGACGAGTTTGATCCCAAAAAGTATCGGCTCGATTACAATCAGTTGGGCGTGATGGATCGTTGGGTGCTCTCCCGATTGAACACGACCGTCAAGCTCGTCGACGAACAGCTGTCGAGCTACAAGGTGACCGAGCCCGCGAAGGCATTGCAAACTTTCGTCGAGGAGCTGTCGAATTGGTACGTCAGACGGAGCCGCGCGCGGTTCTGGGCGAAGGGCATGGAGCAGGACAAGATCAACGCGTACATGACGCTCTACACCGTGCTCGTGACGATCGCCAAACTTGCCGCGCCGATGGTGCCGTTCATCACCGAAAGCATCTATCGCAATCTGGTGGCGGGCATCGATCCGTCGGCGCCGATCAGTGTGCACCTCTGCGATTATCCGACGGCTGATGATAATCTGATCGACAGCGAGCTCGAGCGAACCATGCAAGAGGTACTCGACATCGTGACGCTGGGTCGGGCGGCGCGCAACGAGGCGAACATCAAAAACCGTCAGCCGATCGGAGAGATGTACGTCAATGCGCCGACGGCGTTGAGCGATTACTACGTCGAGATCATTGCCGACGAGCTCAACGTCAAGCGCGTCGAGTTCCGCGCGGCGATGGATGAGTTCATTCGCTACGAGATCAAACCGAACTTCAGAGTGCTCGGCAAGAAGGCGGGCAAACTCATGAAGGAGGTCAAGGGCGCGCTCGGCTCGATCGATGCGGCGTCGGCGAAGGCGTCATTGGATCGCAACGGCGAATATCTGCTCAAGCTGTCGAGCGGCGAATTGACGTTGACGCCTGAAGATGTGGAGATCACCATGACGCAGGCGGAGTGCTTCAATTGCCAACGGTCGGGCGATGTGACGGTGGCGTTGTCGACGACGTTGACGCCGGAGCTGATCGAGGAGGGCTTCGTGCGCGAGATCATCAGCAAGGTGCAGACGATGAGACGCGACAGCGATTTCGAGGTGACCGATCGGATCAAGATATACGTCGACGGCAATGAGAAGATTGTCGGGATCATGGAGCGCAACGACGAAGAGATCAATCGGGTGACGCTCGCCGATGCGATCGTCGCCAATGCGGTCGACGGCATGAAGTCTTGGAACATCAACGGCGAAGAAGTTCTGCTCAAAGTTGAGCGCTCGTAACATCTAAGGGGTGACGGGAGAAAAAATAAGGGCGCCCGCCTCCCGGTGCCGGCGGCGCGCCCTTTCCATTCTCTACGACCAAAATATTTTCCACCCCACGCAATTTTTTGAGCCGACGCAGTGAAGAAGGGCGGGCGCCCCGCGAGCAAGGCGCCGCCCTTTTATTTTCTCCAACCAAATATATTAGCCGACGGTTGAAAGAACGGGCGCCCGCCTCCGGTGCCGGCGGCTCACCCTTTCCATTCTCTACGACCAAAATATTTTCCGCCCCACGCAATTTTTTGAGCCGACGCAGTGAAGAAGGGCGGGCGCCCCGCGAGCAAGGCGCCGCCCTTTTATTTTCTCC
>JAFUXN010000079.1 GCA_017477125.1 Selenomonadaceae bacterium | reverse complement strand
GACCAGAGGGAGAAGGGCGAGCCGCCGCGCGAGTTGGCGGGCGCCCGATCCTTCATCGTCGCCCCGTCTGTTGCGCCTTCCACCTATCAACAGTTTGACATCAACTAAAGGGATAAGGGCGAGCCGCCCCATGAGCAGGCGGGCGCCCATTTTTCCCCGTCGCCCCGTCCATTGCTCCCTCCGCTCATTAACGGCTGAGCATCGACTAAAGAATCAGGGCGAGCCGCCCCATGAACTGGCGGGCGCCCGATCCTTCATCGTCGCCCCGTCCGCTGATCCCTCTGCCCATTAATAGTTTGACATCGACCAGAGGGAGAAGGGCGAGCCGCCGCGCGAGTTGGCGGGCGCCCGATCCTTCATCGTCGCCCCGTCCATTGCTCCCTCCGCTCATTAACGGTTGAGCATCGACCAGAGGATCAGGGCGAGCCGCCACGCGAGTAGGCGGTCGCCCGTCTTTTTATCTCGTCACTCCACCGTCACGGACTTCGCCAGGTTCCTCGGCTTGTCGACGTCGCAGCCCCGAGTGATCGCCGCATAGTACGCCAACAATTGGAGCGGCACCACCGTCAGCAACGGGATCAACAACTCGTCGGTGTCGGGCACGAACATCACGTGGTCAACCACCTTCTCAATCTCCTTGTCACCGTCCGCCGCGATCCCGATCACGATCGCATCTCGCGCCTTCACCTCTTTGATGTTCGAGATCGTCTTGTCGTACACGCTTTTCTGCGTCGCCAACGCGATCACCGGCACGCCCTCAACTATCAACGCCAACGTCCCATGCTTGAGCTCGCCCGACGCATACGCCTCCGCATGTATGTAACTGATCTCTTTGAGCTTGAGCGCGCCCTCGAGCGCCACATCATAATCGAGCGACCGCCCGATGTAAAACACATCTTCATTGAATCCGTACCGCCGCGCAAACGTTTTGATCGGTTCAACGTCAGAAAGCGTCTCACTGATTTGCGCAGGGATTTTTTTCAGCAGCCCGATCAATTCTCGAGACCGTTCCTCGCTCACCGTCGATCTCAACTGCGCCATGTACAGCGCCAGCATGAACATCAGGATCAATTGCGTCGTGTAAGCCTTCGTCGACGCCACCGCGATCTCCGGTCCCGCCCACGTGTGCACCACTTGCTCCGCTTCTCGAGCGATCGACGAGCCCACCACATTCGTCACCGCCAACGTCTTTGCTCCTCGACGCTTCGATTCTTTCAGCGCCGCAAGCGTGTCGCTCGTCTCGCCCGATTGGCTGATCACTATCACCAGCGTCTTGTCGTCGACGATCGGATCGCGATATCGGAACTCCGACGCCAGATCGACTTCGACCAAGATGCGCGCCAACTTCTCAATGTAAAACTTCCCGACCAGCCCCGCGTGGTACGCCGTCCCGCACGCCACTATGTAAACTTTATCGAGCCCGTTGAGAAATTCCGTCGTCCAATTGAGCTCGTCGAAGACGATCCGATCGCCGCCCTTCACCACGCGCTTCGACATCGTGTCGCGCACCGCCTTGGGCTGCTCATTGATCTCCTTCAACATGAAATGCTCGTAGCCGCCCTTCTCGGCTGCCTCCGCATTCCAATTGACATGGAAAATTTTCTTGTCGACCGCATTGCCGCGACGATCGGTGATCGAAACCGAATCGCGTTTGACGATCGCCACCTCGCCATCGTTGAGAATGTACGTCCGACGAGTGCGGTTGATGATCGCGGGAATGTCCGACGCAATGAAATTCTCGCCGTCGCCCAGCCCAACCACCAACGGATTGTCCTGCTTGGCGCAGATCAACGTGTCGGGATGCTTCTTCGACATGAAAACGAGCGAATACGATCCCTCGATCCGATTGAGCACCGCGCGGACCGCCTCGGCGAAGTCGCCGCGATAAAATTCTTCGACCAGATGAGGAATGACCTCGGTATCGGTCTCCGATGCGAAGTGATGACCTTTGGCGATCAACTGCTCCTTCAACGGCATGAAGTTCTCGATGATGCCGTTGTGCACCACGACGAAATCTCCATGGCAATCGGTATGAGGGTGAGCATTCTGATCGGACGGACGACCATGCGTCGCCCAACGCGTGTGACCGATGCCGATCACTCCCTCGGGCGTGCGACCTTTGAGTTTCTCCTTCAACGCGTCGAGACGACCGACCGCCTTCTCGATGAAAACGTTTTGACCGTCGAAGATGGCGATGCCCGCCGAGTCGTAGCCGCGATATTCGAGCTTGGTGAGCCCGTCGAGCAGGAAGGTAGCGGCGGATTTATTTCCGATGTAGCCGACAATTCCACACATAAACTTGCCTCCGATGATGAATTTATCATTGGATTATAATGCAGGGCGCGCGGCTCGTCAAATTTCAACGGCGTTGACAATCTTTGAGCCGACCGCTATACTCGAAAAAAATTACAAGGAGGCAAAACCATGACCGAACTCGAGAAGTTGCGAGCCGGACTCGCCTTCGACATCACCGATCCCGAGGTCGACGCCGTCAAACTCCAAGCCGTCAAGCGCTGTCAAAAGCTCAACTCGACCGACGTCACCGCTCACGATAAAGTTCAAGCCGCCATCAGAGAACTGTTCGGCACCGTCGGCGCCAACCCCGTCGTCCTGCCCGTCTTCAATTGCGACAACGGCAAGAACATTCACGTCGGCGATAACTTCCTCGCCAATTACAACGTCACCATTCTCGACATCAGAGAGGTTCGCGTCGGCGACAACGTCATGATCGGTCCGGGTACGCTCATCACCACCATCAATCACCCGCTCAACCCGCTCGGTCGTCGTCAACACTTGGGCATCGCCACGCCCATAACGATCGGCAACGACGTTTGGATCGGCGGCAATGTCATCGTCCTGCCCGGCATCACGATCGGCAACAATGTCGTGATCGCTGCCGGCGCCGTCGTCACCAAGGACGTCCCCGATAATTCTCTCGTCGGAGGCGTGCCCGCTCGTCTCCTCAAGTCGCTCCCGAATGACGTTGATAATCTTTGAATGACGGTGAGGTTCTAAATGCTTAACGATAAATTTTTCCGTGTCCTCACGTACCACGGAACAAAAATCTTCGTCGACGGTCGCAAACTCTTTCACGGCATCGAACATCGGGGTATTCCTCTCAATGTCGAGCTCACCGATCGCGGCGCAGAATTTTTTTTGCTCGATGGCGATCATCGTCAATACATTTCCAATATCCGATCGGACATGACCGTCGAGCTCACCGATCAACCGACCGTCATTGCTCAACAGACAAACGACGACGGCTCGATCTCGATCGTTCGGAACGGTAAATTTTTGAGCGCTCGAAATGAATCCGATGCTTTTCGGTTTGTCGGCGCGCCCAAAGCCTGGGAGAAATTTTTTCCGACGAAGGCAAATCTCGTCGACGCCGACAATTCCGCCACGCTCACAACACTCCACAATACAACCGTCATGCTCGATGAGACCTCGCGCCTCTGCCATAAGAGCGCTTTCGACCGTCGACAATCCGAGCGCATGATTTACGCTCGCGCGTCAGAAAAAACGATCCGGCTGTTTGTACTCGACAATAACGCCATCAAGTTCATTCGTTCGGTCGACGCCGGCGGCAAGGTCATTCTCACCGATAAGCCCACCGAGTTTGCGATTGAGAGTAATCCGCTCGATCAATCGATTGCGATCAAATGCAATGCGATGTACCTGTCGGCGGTGCTTGACACCGAGCGTTTTACTCTGGCTCGCAGTAATCGCGAATGGGAGCATTTCACCCTCGACGCCCTTGAGCATTTCGATCTTGATAAGACCAACGTCGTGCTCGTGTCGCCCGACGCCGAGACGAGTGATGCCGCCCGCGCCCGTCTCGACCTCGACGTCATCAACATCAAAGCCGTCGTCGATAGCGGCGACGCCGACGAAAATACCGTCCTCAATAATACCGACAGCCTCTGGCTCATCAACGGTCGCGACGATCAAACTCGAGCGATTGCGGAGCGCCTTCAACGTCGCCGGGGTGATCTCATTCCGCGCGGAAATGTTATCGACCTCTCGCGCAAGATGCTCGTCACTCAACCTTGGCTCGATAATTTTAATTCGGCGCTCGAAACCGATTACGAGTTCATCGCGCTCGGCGACGCTCGAACCGTCGCGCTCGATCTTGCTATGATCAACGGTCATAAGGCGATCAATCTCGCCGCCGACCGTCAAGACATTCGACAATCGTATCTGATCGCTCGCCGCATCTTCGAACGCAACCGCTCGATCAAATTCGTTCTGATCGGGCTGACGCTCGAATCGATGAGCGTTGCCGTCGACGAGCATTTCAGTAAACGCGGGCTCGATTGCCGATACATTTTTGCCGACGGCGGTTCAACCTTCGACGAGAAAATTTTCCGCTCGATCTTCAACGACGAAACCGAATTGCCTTCGCCCGATCCCGAGCCCGTTATCGATCACATTGACGAGCCGATCGAGCTCAACGATCGTTCGCTTCGACAGTTGGAAGAATTGATTGCGCTGTGCGTCGAGCATGGGGCGCGACCGATCGGTGTGCTGTTGCCGACAATCGATCAGCCCGCCGAACAAACCGATCTGCTCCGTCGAGTGTTGCAGTACATGGAGCGCGCCTTCGACTTCACCTTGATCGATCTCTCGACGCTCCCGACCAACGGCAACGTCCTCAATTGCGAGTTGCATCGGCACGGGCTGCTGCCGTTCGACGAGATGCGCCTGTTGAATTACGATCGACTTCACGGATTGCGTTCGGCGCTCTCTGTTGACGACTACAATGATATGATGGCGCGCATCTTCGACGCGTCGATCCAAACGATCAAGCGCAAGGATCGGATCAAGATCGGCTTCGTGGTTTACGACCCGGCAATGTGGTGCGGCGATCTTCTCTACAAGCTGTTCGCCGACAACGAGCGATATGAGACGACGCTGTTCCTCTGCCTGCGCATGGATCAAACCAGTTCGTTGATCGAAGAAGTTTATCGAAAGGGCATCGCGCTGTTCAAATCGAAGGGGCTCAACGTCGTCGGGATCAATCAACACAACGTTCGAATCCCCAAGCAGGACGTGCTCATCTACTTGACGCCCTACTTTGATCATTTGCCGCGCCCGTTCCGACCGCCGCGCCTCACCGCCGAAACACTGCTCACTTATATCCCCTACGGCTTCCGCACAACTTATTGGAACATCTCCGACTTCAAAATCAATTTCATCGCGTGGAAGCTGTTCATGGATTCCAAGACGCTGGTTCAGTTCATGGCGCGCAATCGGAGCGTCGACGGCGATCGACTGGTGTACAGCGGGCTGCCGAAAATGGATTCGGTTTTATTGTCTCGACAACAGAACGCTCAATCCGATTGGAAGATGACTCAACCCGACGCGGTCAAGATCATTTGGGCGCCGCATTGGTCGATCGAAGGCTTCAGATATCATCGGCTGGCAACCTTCCAATGGAATTTCGAATTCATGTATGAGTATGCGGCGGCGCACCCCGAAACGTCGTGGATCGTCAAGCCGCACCCTCAGCTGTTATATTCTGCGGTTCAGACCAAAACGTTCGAATCGGAAGCGGCGTTCAAGGATTACCTCAACAAGTGGGCCGCGCTGCCCAACGCTCGAGTGTTGACCGGCGGCTACTACCAATCGATCTTCGCGTCGTCGGACGGCATGATCCTCGACAGCGGTTCATTCATCGCCGAATACCAGTTCACTCACAAGCCCATGCTCTTCTTGACCAGAGACACCGATCGCTTCAGCGAGTTGGGGCGTGCGATCATCGATGCGAATTATCATGTCGACGGCAAGGACTTCGACGGCATAAAAAAATTCATCGAAGACGTTCTCATCAATCGGCACGACACTCAAAGCGCGGCTCGCGAGAAAGTTTTCGATGCTGAGTTAAACTATGCGAAGGACAACGGCATGCTGGCGAGCGAGAAGATTTTCCGCACGATCGCCGACGCCTTTCAACGTTGAGCTCGACGGGCGGAGAAAAATTTTTGCAGCAGGGCGCGACATTGCTCTTCCATCACTCCCGCGCGGATTTCCAATTGATGGTTGAGCCATGGGTTGTCGACGACGTTGAAGACCGAATCGACCGCGCCCGCCCTCGAGTCCGGCGCTCCGTACACCAATCGCTTGACGCGGCTCATCACCAACGCCCCCGCGCACATCGGGCACGGCTCAAGCGTCGAATACAACGTGCAATCGCTCAGCCGTCGCCGCCCGAGTATGCGGCTCGCCTCTCTGATCGCGATCAGCTCCGCGTGTTGAGTTGCGTCGTTCGATTGCTCGATCAAATTGTGCGCCCGAGAAATGATAAAGCCGTCCTCTAATACGAGAACGGCTCCGATTGGTACCTCTCCTGCGTCAAGTGCTGCCGACGCTTCCTCCAATGCCATCGCCATGAATTTTTCGTCCGTCATTGCTCAAGCCCTCTCAATCAATTTGCATAAGCGAGCAGTTCATCCAACGAGTTCACGCGATAGAACAACGAGTGAGTAGAGAACGTGCGAATCTCGAAAGTATCAACGTCGCCGGCTGCGGGACGCGCCTCGAGCTCCGCTCTGCGTTTGACCGCTGCGTTCAAGGTACTCTCGAAATTTTTTCTGTTGCCGCCGCTGTTACGACCGTCCTTGCGGCTGAACCGCTTGCTGACATCGTTGTCAATCCCTTTGACGCGAGCGACCCTCTCGATCTTCTCGACCATGACTGCCATCTCCTTCCTTAGTTCAGGCGTTCAATGACGTTATCGTCATTCGCGCCCGCCGACTTAACCCCCCAACAAAAAAGTCCCGCCGTTTGGCAGGACTTTTTTAATGCGTAATTTGTAATTCGTAATTCATAATTAAAAACCGTCGCTCCCAATTACGCATTACGAATTATGAATTATGAATTGTTATTTGAGCGCGTCGCCGAGTTTGGAATTGGTGTTGCGAGCCGCCGCGACACTCTCATCAAATTTTTCCTTCTCCGCGCCTTCGAGCTTGACCTCAACGATCTTCTCGAGCCCGTTCTTGCCGAGGATCACCGGCACGCCGATGCAAAGATCCTTCTCGCCGTACTCGCCATCGAGATAGACGCACGTCGGGATCAGTTTGTTGGCGTCGAGAGCGATCGCCTCAACCATCGCCGCCGCCGCTGCTCCCGGTGCATACCATGCCGACGTCCCGAGCAATTTGGTGAGGGTAGCGCCGCCCACTTTCGTCTGCTCTACCGCCTCGGTGATCAGCTCGTCGCTCAACAGTTGAGTGATCGGAATGCCCTTGTAAGTCGCGAGGCTCACCAGCGGCACCATCGTCTTATCGGAATGTCCGCCGATCACCATGCCGTCGATATCGGTCGGCGTTGCGTTGTAGCCCGCCTTCTGCAATGCTTTCGAGAGGAAATAACGGAAGCGGCTCGAATCGAGCATGCCGCCCTGTCCGAGAATGCGATTGCGCGGCAAGCCGGAGTTCTTGAGCGCGAGATAAGTCATGGCGTCCATCGGGTTCGACACGATGATGAAGATCGCGTCGGGCGAGTGCTCGAGCGCGGAATCCATGACGCCTTTGACGATCTTTGCGTTGACGCCGATGAGGTCTTCGCGGCTCATGCCGGGCTTGCGAGGAATGCCGCTCGTGATGACGATGACCTGCGAGCCTGCCGTCGCAGAATAATCGTTGGTCACGCCGGTGACGGTCGTATCGAAGTTGAGAAGGTGGGCGGTCTGCATGATATCCATTGCCTTGCCTTCCGAAACGCCTTCTTTAATATCGATGAGCACGACCTCGCTCGCAAAGCCCTTGGTCGCGATGACGTTGGCGACGGTTGCGCCGACATTGCCGGCTCCTACGATTGTAACCTTCATCAAATAACTCCTCCTCTGAATGGAAATACATTCACTGCAATCATTATATCACGTCGGTTGATGATTTGCCACCAAAAAAATTTACGCCTCGGAGAAATCTTCCTTGCCGACGCCGCACAGCGGACACACCCAATCCTCGGGCAAGTCCTCAAACTTGGTGCCCGGCTCGATGCCGTTATCGGGATCGCCCGCTTCTTCGTCGTACTCGTAGCCGCAGATATTGCACACGTACTTCATTGCTTCAGCCCTCCCAAGCTTTTTGTTTATTGTATCATAACGGCGGCTAACGTCAATCATTTTTTCGAGCGCAGATTTCGTTTCCACCTCAACAGTCGATGATAGGTGATGGCGAATCGGTGAGCCTCGTCTCTGATCCGTTGCATCAAATGAAGAGCCTCCGAGCCTCGCGGCAATTCGATCGGTTCGCTCGAGCTCTCGACGTACACCAGTTCGAACTGCTTGGCGAGCGCCACCACCGGCACCTCGACATGCTCCGCGCGGATCACCTCGAGCGCCGAGCTCAACTGCCCGAGCCCGCCGTCGATCACAATCAGATCGGGAAGGCGATCGGCGTCATGGTATCGACGATAGGTCACCTCTCTCATCGACGCAAAATCATCGGGCTTGCCTTCCGTCGATCGGATTTTGAATCGGCGGTAGCTCCTCTTGTCGGGCTCCCCGTCGACGAACACCACCATCGATGCCACCGTCTCACTGCCCTGATTATGAGAGATGTCAAAGCACTCCATGCGCGTCGGACGATAGGGCAGGTTGAGGTACCGTTGCAGTTCATTGACGCCGACAGTCGGATCGCGTTGTTCAATGTCGACGGCGTTTCGAGCGTTGATGATCCGTTGAATCTCCGCCAGCTTTTTGATCGCAAAGAGTTTATCGCGAAGTTGAGCGGCGCGTTCGAAGTCAAGTTGATCGGCGGCGGCGATCATCTTCGACGTGAGATCGTTTTCGATCCGATCGGTTTGACCGTCGAGAAACAACGCCACGGCATCGACGAGCTCATTGTATTGTTGAGGATCGACGGCGTTCACGCATGGCGCTAAGCATCTTTTGATGTGGAACTCCAGGCAGGGGCGCTTGTGGAACCGCTTGCACGTCCTCAACGGGAAAATTTTTCTGATGAGCTTTAGCGACTCGTGCATGGCTGATGCGTTGGTGTACGGACCGAAGTACCTTGAGCCGTCGTCGATGATCCGTCGCACGACGCATGCCCGCGGGTACTGCTCATTGGTCAGCTTGATGCACGGATAATTCTTGCCGTCCTTGAGCGAGACGTTGTATCGCGGCTGATGCTTCTTGATCAGTTCGCACTCGAGCAGAAGAGCTTCGACCTCGGTGCCGGTGTTGATCGTTTCGATCGCGACCGTGTGCTCGGTCAACAGCCGCTCCTTGATCGATTTGTCGGCGGCGTGTTGTCGAATGCGCGTCCTGATGTTGAGCGCCTTGCCCACGTAAATGATCTCGCCGTCGCCGTCGCGCATGATGTACACGCCCGTCGTCTCCGGCATTGCTTTGATGATCTCGTCGTCAATCATGCAATCGCCTTCGCTTTATCGAGAAACCAAAGCGCGGTTTTCGCGGTCGACGGAATATCTCGAGCCGTCGCCGAGCTGACAGGTGATGTCCGCGCTGCCTTCAATCAGCAAACGCCCGCCGTCCTTCAGCTCGATCGAAACGGAGTTGTCATTGATGTCGGCAGAGGAAATATGATCGAGCGAGATGCCGACGAGAACCGCCAAATCGCCGTCGTTTATGCCTTGAATCGTATCGGAACCGTTGCCGAGGGCGTAGAAGAATGTATTGGAGCCGTCGCCGCCGATCAACAGATCATCGGAAGCGGACGCGCCGCCCCACAGACTTGCATCGCCATGACCCGCGCGGATGGTATTATCGAACGCGTTGCCGACGAGCGAAGTGTTTCCGTTGACCGCCGACGCATCGAGCGTGCGAACGTCGCCGAGGAAATATGTGCCTTGCGAGCCGTCCAACCAAATTTCCGCACTGTCGAGCGTCGAATCGACCGTGAGCGACGAGCCGCCGTCCGCCACGTAGCAATTCGCCAGTCCGTCATAGGAAATGTTTTCGTCGACCTTGGCAATCAGATCGTTTATCTTGAAGGCTTTGCCCGCCGCCTCTTCGAGCGTCAACTGATCATCGCCGTCGTTAATCTTGAGCACAACATCGTCGCCCCGAACGCCGACTTCGGTCACGATGTTCGCGTCGGTTATGTCGATCTTGTCGGCGGTGTCGGCGCTTCGATTGGCGGCAGTGACGAAGTCGAAATCGGAAACGGTGTCGTTGCCGTCGCCCGCAAGGAAGAAGAACGTCGTGTGCCCGACCTTATCCGTCGAAGACGCCTTGCCGACGAGTAAATCATTGCCTCCGCCGCCGTTGATGCTCGTGAAGCCGTTGCCCGCGACCAGAGTTTCATCGTTGGAGGAGCCGTTCAGCGTCGTCAGACCGTCACCCGCCGCCGCGCTGTTGATCCCGTAAAACAGTTTATCGCCGGAACCGTTCTCAACCGGCTTATCAGACAGGTTGATAATCAAATCGTCCGTCGTGCCGCTGAAGTCCACGCCCGAACCGAATCCCGAATCGTCGGCGGCTCTGCCGATGTAAACCTGCGCGTCGGCGGATCTGATCGTCGCGTTCTGTTTCGCCAACGCAACTTTCGTCGAGCTGTCCCCTCGAGCGTAAATGATTTCCGCAAAGTCCGCATCGTCGGCAACGCCCGCAAGAGTGACCTTCGTGCTGTCCGATACGTCGAATGTAATGTCGTCGCCGTCGAATCCGGCTCGAATCGACAAATCGACATCGGAATAAATTTTATCGCTGTCGGAATCAAAACCCGTGCGGAAGTTATGAACAACATTCTCGCCGCCGCCGTTCAAATCGATCCGCGCGCCGACATTCGCATTGCGCTCGTCATAGGGCGTCAGATAAATTTCGTTTGTACCCGCGCCGCCGTCGATTAAGTCTCGTGCGCCGGCAAGAATGGTATCGTCGCCGTTGCCCGCCTTGAGCGTCGAGCCGCGCGCATTTTCTCCGTCGTAGTTGCCTTCCAACAGACAATTACCGTCGAGCGCACCGGTGTCAAGCGTGCCGCCGCTGGCGAAGCCGACCGCCAACGTGTCGCCGCTTTGGTTGGCAATGTTGATGAACTGCGAATCAAACCAAACGGTCGCACCGTCCTCGAGCTGAACATTGCCGATGCCCAATTTCAATCCGTTGTCTTTAACCTGTTCCGTCACGTCGTCGAAGTCGGTTTGAATCGCGCCGCGTGAAGGTTCATAGTTCACCATCTTGAGCGTACCGCCGCGCGCGATTATGCGTGCGTCATCGGCTTTGGTCATGTCCAACGCCGTATAGCCGTCGCCGTCCGCGATGATCGAATCCGCTCCGCTCAAGCTCGCAAGCACATACGCATCGCTGAACAGCCCGACGTCTTTGCCGTCGCCGAAAATTATTTGCTTCGAGCCCGTTGCGTCTCCATCGACGATCGCCGCATTGCCGTCCTCATCGTTGAACTCGACCGTCTGAGCGCCCCTCGACATGGCAACTGCCTTCTTGCCGTTGAAGGCGCTGAAGTCCGCAGAGGTTTTATTCGGCAACCGCAAAGCCATATCGCCGTTGAGCTCGCCGCTTTCGAGCAACGCTTTGACTTCGGTCGGATCGGTAATCGTCGTGCCGTAATCGTCGACGCCGGTCAAACTTTCCATGAGCTCTTCAACGTCAGGCGACACGAGCGCGTCTAACAGCTTCGCCGAACCGCCGGCAGTCCCGACTATCACGCCGTCGGCTTGCAACTCAAATGCTTCGCCGTTGACGGTGTAAGTGCCCGCCTCTGTAACTTTCAAGCTGTCGTTCGCGTCGAGCCCGAAAATTTCATAGCCGTTCTCGTCCGCCGCGATGGAAATATCGATGTCGCCGAAAATCTCCAGCTTCGAGCCGCCGTTGACCGTGAATGGACCCGCAGAGAAGTCGCCGCTGACCGTGCCGTTCAGATCGTTGACCTTATCGACAAAGGCATCATAGCTGTCGAAATGCGCGCGCAGCCCGACGCCCGTCGCCGTCCCTTCGGCAATGACGTACTCGCGTTTTCCGATTGTGATCGTGCCGGTCGTGTCGGCTACCAATTCATAATAGCTCAAGGTCACTTCGTCGTCGAGTTCTGCACCGCCCTCGATCGTCGCGCCGTTCGAAATGCCTATGACCTTCTCCAAGCCGATCGAGTCGGTCACGGTGCGATAAGAGTCATCGCCGTGGGAAATAAATTTTTCCGTGAAGATCGAGCCGACCAGCGGCGGATCGGATTCGACATACTCCTCGCTCTCCTCGGTCAACGTGCGGCTGAAGGTGAAGCCGTCGACCGCGCCCTCGACGGAAACGTTCATCGGGATGAGAATTTGTTCGCCGTCCCTCTCCAGATAGAGAGGCTCCAGCGTAAAGATTTTCGCATCAACGGTGACGTCGCCTTCCTCTGCCAGCATGAAGGAATTGCCTTCATTGAAGCCGGTCGCCGCGACATTGTTGCCCAACACGACGACATCGGGTTTGAGCGTGACATTGCCGTTGCCCGCGAAAGTCATTCCCTCATATTCGACGGCGTCATCGCTCGTTGTGAAGACCATTTGATTATCGGTCGCCGTCATCGCCAAATTCTCCGCGCGGGTCGTGATCGTCTGTCCGTTTATGGTGTAGGAGCCCGCCGCGCCCGTCGTGAAGTAGAGCGCGGGAATGAAGTCTTGCAGATCGGTGGCAAGATCGGTGCCTTCCGCGATCGTGAAGACGTTGTGCCCGATGAGCACGGAACCTGTGTTCACGGTGAAGACACTTTCCAACTCGCCGAGCGTGTAAGTGATTTGCAATTTGCCGGCGTCCGCCCCGTAAGTCACGCCCGTCGTGCCGAAGATCAAATAACCGTCGCCGTCGATCGCCTCCAACGTCACGTCAACCGCTTGACCGCCGATCGAGCCCGTCGCCGTGAGCCTGGTATTCTCCTCGATGGTGACGGCGCCCTCTCTGTAGTACAGCGAACCTTTGATCGATGAAACTTCGGTCGTGTAGCCGGCGGCGGATTCAAACTTCAGGCTGAGGTTGTCGTCGTCGGAGGTGATCTTGATGCCTCTGTCGGGATCGACGGCAACCGAGCCTGTCGAGCCGCTCGAGCTCAATGTCAGGACATTGCCGTCCTCCCATGTGAACTTGGCTTCGGTGCCGTCTTCTACCGACAGCCTGCCCAGTCCGCCGTAGACGAAGGCGCCCGTCACCTCGAGAGCAGATTTACGCCCCGCGCTGACGAAATTAAATTCGAGTGCGCCGTCGCCCTCGTTGGGAGCAAAACGAATGCCGCTTTCAACCAAAGTCAATTCGCCGCCCGCGTCGTCAACCGCTCTGATCTGCAACCGGTTATCGCCCGGCGACATCGTCAAGGTTGTATCCTTGGGAACGGTGATTTGATTGGTCGTCGGATTGGCGATGATCGAGCCTTCGAGAGTTGCCGTGGTTTGGAGAACGGTTACGCCGTTGCGTTCGATGGCGAAGGACGCCGAGTCCTCGAGCGAGAAACCGAAAGTGCCGTCGTCATTTTTGCTGACGGTGATATCGACATCGCCCTTCGCGACGAATTGATCGGGGAAGTCGCCATTTTTGATGTAAGTCTTCGCGCCCTCCGCGACGGTGAATTTCCCGGTGGAGGAGTTGTAAGCTATCGAGCCGTCGGTCAGATCGTAGCCGAAAGTTTCATTGAAGCCGTCCATTTGCATGGATACTTTGCCGCCCGAGCATGTCGTGCCGTCGACGCCGATCGTCAATGAGACGTTCTCATCGAGCGGCGTGTACGAAATGCCGTCGACGATCACCGTGTCATAGTTGACGAGCTGAACTTGAACGTTGTCGGCGGTCGTCGTGACGTTCATTCCGTTGAGCGTATAACTGCCCGCCGTCTCGAGCGTGAAGACAAATTCCTCGTCATTGCATCTGAAGTTCGAGCCCGCGGACACCAATTCTATCGCGTCTGCTGTATCGGTTGCGTAAATATCGCTGAAGGAGCCGCCTTGCATCTCCAACGTCGAGCCGTCGAGATAATCCAAGACAAACGTCGCGCCTTCGTTGGCGGTGTAAACGGTTCTGTCGGCAGTGAATTGAATCGACGCGGTGCCGCCGCTGACCTGCAAGTCGGTCTCCCAAGTGTTGTACACCGACAGACGAGCTTGAGAGCCGTTGCTCGCCGTGATAACGCCGCCGTTGTAATTAATCGAGCCGGTGAAGGACGAGATGTTGACGACCTCCAAATCGTCGGTGAGCAGCGCGATGTTCAATGCGTCGGAAGTGGCGGGCGTGATCTGCAAACCGATCGACGGGTGGAAGATGATCGAGCCGCTTGCATCGGTCAGCGCGGTGATGGTCAAGATGTTGCCGTCCTCTAACACGTTTCGGAGAACGGTATCTTTCGCGAGAGTGATCGAGCCGTCGAGCTTGTATGTCAAAGAGCCGGTCATATCGAGCGACGCCGTGCGAGTGACGCCGTCTCTCGTAACGGAGAGTTCCAGTCCGCCGTCATCGGAGTTCGGCGCAAAACTTATGCCGTCATCACTGATTCTGATCGAGCCGCCCGCGTCGCCGGTGACCTGCAAAGCAACGCTGTAAGTGTCGCTGAATTTGATGTCGAGCTCGGTGCCTTCGGAGACAAGCAGGTTGCCGTCCGCGCCCAACGTAAACGAGCCGCTCAACACTTCCAAATCGGCAGTCATTGAACCGCCGCTGTCGTTTGCGAGTTCGACCCGGAGCTTGCCGCTCGGCGCAATGCCGATCCCGTTCTGCGTAACGGTAATGACACCCTCGACATTATCTTCCGCCGTCGCCGTGACCGTATAGGTCTCAAACGAGACGGTAACGACGGTGCCGTCCGTCAAACCGAGAGCGCGCGTCGAGGAATTCAGAGTGATCGAGCCGTCGACGCTGATCGTATTGCTGAACAGAGTTGTATCGCTCTGCTTGAGCGTGATCTCAAGTGCACCGTCGTCTTTGCCGGGCGTGAAGGTAAAGCCGTCCTCCGTCACCGCAATGCCGAGCTTGGCTTCATCGGTTGCGGCAATCGAGAATGTATAATCGCTGTCGGCGAGCGTGAAGTCGAAACTTGCGTTATTGCCGTCCGCATCTTTGCCGAAGCCGATCGATTGATCGTAGCCGAAATTGACGGAGCCGCTGTTGCATTGCAGTGTGCCGCCGATGATGTCTGTGTTCGCGCGGCTGAGGACGATTTGAAGTGCGCCGTCGTCCTTATCGGGAATGAAGTTCAAGCCGTTCTCATTGATCGAGATATTGCCGCCCGCATCGGCAAGAGCCGTCACGGTTATTGCGTAATCGCCCGCGTTGAAGATCATTGAGGAGCCTTCGGTCAGCGCAAAGCCTTGCTCGTAGAAATCGTTGACGACCGTCCCGCGCGTATCAATGCTGAACCTCCGCTCCACGCCGTCGACCGTTACGATATGCGTTGCGCTTTGATGGTCGGTATCGACAGTCACGCCGGAAGTCGTGATCGTGTAGTTGGCATAAGTTTCCGTGTGGTTTTCGTTGCGATAAGAATAGCCGTTGAGTGTGCCGACGATAGCCAAGTCGGAATTCGCGCCCGCGGACAAACCGCTGCCGGTGTAATTGAACTCGCCGTTTATCAACTCAAACGTAAAATATGTTCTGTTCAACGTAATGACTTCGCCGTCGCTGCTCGCAGTGAACTCAAGCGCGCCGTCGCCGGCGTCGAAAGTTATTGTCGGAGAATCGCTCGCGCCCGACACGACCGCAGAGACCTTGCCGCTTGCAAGCCCCGCAACCTTGCCGTCGCTGTCGAGATTGAGTTGAGCGTCGCCGTCCTCCGCCGTGTAAGTTATGCCGTCGACTTCAACGCTCGTGCCTTCCGTCAAAGTCATTGTTGTCTCCATTAAACCGCTCCTTTCAAAATCAAAACCGGATTGCCTGAAAAAATATCGCATGCAAATGCATGCAGTTTACATCTTGAAAAACAGCATTGTCAACTTTGCGGCTATGTACACTAAAGGAGCGCGAGCGGATCAATGTCGATCGTCACATCGTCACGGCGGTGCAGAGCATGCGATCTCAAAAAGCCCCGCACCCGATCCAATTCCGTCGTCTTGATCAGCAACACGAATCGGTGCACGCCCTTCCAACATGCGATCATCGCCGACGTCGGTCCCATGATCTCCGATCGTCCTTCCAATCGAGCAAACTCCGCGCGGAATTGTTCAGCGATCTCTGCCGCTCGACTTTTGGTCAACGCTTTGTCCCTGCCGACGATCAACAGCTTGATCAATCGGCTGAAGGGCGGGTAAAACAGCTCCTCGCGTTTCAAAATCTCGTCGGCGAAAAATCCTTCGTAGTCCTGTCGACAGCCAAACACCACCGCCGCGTGCTCGACATTGTACGCTTGAACGATCACCTGCCCCGCTCGATCAGATCGCCCCGCTCGTCCCGCCGCTTGCGTTATCAACATGAAACACGTCTCGCTCGATCGGAAGTCAGGCATGTTTAAACTCGCGTCCGCGCTCAATATCCCCACCGCCGTCACGCTCGCTATGTCATGCCCCTTCGCGACCATCTGCGTCCCGAACAGTATATCAGCCTCGTGCGCCCGAAACCGATCCAATATCCGTTGATGAGAAAACCGCCGCGTCGTCGTGTCACGATCCATGCGGAGGATTCTCGCCGTCGGCAACTGCTCCTTCAACACCTCCTCGAGCTTCTGCGTCCCCGACCCGAAGTACTTGATATATTTGCTCCCGCATTTCGGACAGACCGTCGGCGGCTCGCGTTCAATCTCGCATCGATGACAACGCAACTTGCCGTCGTCGTGATAGACCATCGGCAGCGAACACTCGGGGCACTTGATCACCAGCCCGCACGCCCTGCACATTACGAACGTCGAATACCCCCGACGGTTGAGCAGAAGGATCGC
This sequence comes from Selenomonadaceae bacterium, assembly GCA_017477125.1. Classification (GTDB taxonomy): domain Bacteria; phylum Bacillota; class Negativicutes; order Selenomonadales; family Selenomonadaceae; genus Quinella. Next base: position 3,730 of record JAFUXN010000079.1, on the reverse strand, counting down.
CTGCTCGCCGCGTTCGATCGTTTCTTTCAACAGATTGAGCAACGCCCTCGACAGCACCGATCGGTTGCGCGCCTTCAATTCCGATCTCATATCGACGCATTCGACCGTCGGCAACGGACGATCATCAATCCGTCGGCTCAACCTCAACAGCTCGAGCTCTCCGCTCAACGCTCGATGATAACTCTCCAAACTCGGCGTTGCGCTCCCGAGCACGAGCGGCGCCCCATGCAGTCGAGCAAACTGTTCGGCGACCACTCGAGCATGGTAGTGCGGCGCGTGATCCTGCTTGTATGAATGATCCTGCTCCTCGTCGATCACGAACAGCCCAACGTCGTCAATCGGAGTGAACAGCGCCGACCGTGCTCCGATCACCACGCCGACATCGCCGTTGCGGATTTTGAAGAAGGCATCGGCACGTTCACCGATCGACAGCGCGCTATGGATCACTATCACATCGCTGAACCGACGCTTAAACTCGACGACGATCTGCCCCGTCAAAGCGATCTCGGGCACGAGGATCACCGCGCGCCTTCCCATGCGCCGCACCCGATCGGTCAGCTCGATATAAACTTGCGTCTTGCCCGAACCCGTCACTCCATGCAGAAGGAAGCCGCGATGCCTGCGCTCGACGATCGATCGGCTGATCGTTTCGACCGCCGCCGATTGCTCGTCCGTCAGCTCAAAAATTTTTTCCTCCGCGCGGATCGATTCATAGCTGTCGCGCAACACTCTCCGTTGCGTCTCAACGATCAGTCCCGATTCAATCAGTCTCTTAACGATCGGACGACTGAGCCCGACGGTCGGCAGGAAATTTTTTGATCGCAGTTCCTCCAAGATTTTGAGCTGAGCCCTTTTATTTTTGAACGCCGATAAAATTTCGTCGGTGATCTCGACGGCGGGCTCGATGATCTTCTCGTATCGAGCGGAGATTTTTTTCGAGCGACGTCCCGGCATGAACAGCGTCATGGTTTGCGACAGAGGACATAAATAAAAATTGGCGAGCCATTGAGCGGCGAGGATCATCGGCGGCGTGAACCAAGCCTCATCGTCAATCGCACCGGCGATCGCCTTGAGCTCGAAATCGAATTGAGAGGGCTCGCCGTCGTAAACGCGCATGATGAATCCGTCGATCGATTGATGACCGAACGGAACGATCACGCGCCAGCCGACGCCGACATGGTTTAGCTCGTCAGGCACGATGTAACTGAAAATCTGATTGGAATTTTTGATGGGGACGTTGGCGCACACGTCAGCGATGATCAAATCATTACCTCCTCAACCGTCGAGCGTTTCAATGACAAAAAAAATGGCGTGGACTTTGGCAAACAACTTGCCGTCGGCATTGAGCATCTCACATTCGCACGTCATGGTTTGATGCCCGTTGTGAAGGACGGTCGCTCGAGTGAAGATAGTCGAGCCGAACGAAACGGCGTGCATGAACTCGATGGTCAATGAGATCGTCACGACCTTCTTGCCGAGCGCGAGGCAGGCGGCGCCCATCGCGGTATCAGCCATGGTAGTGAGCACGCCGCCGTGGCAGATGTTATAGAGATTGACGTGGCGCTCGTCGACGGTGAGCTCGAGAATGATTTGAGCGTCGCGCTCGAGCACCTTGACGTCAAGATAATCGATGACGAGATTATCATGGCAGAACTTGATGATCTGATCGTTGGTGACCATGGGACGCCTCCCAAAAAAAATTTTTTCGAGCATGGTAACATGGCGGCGGCGAAATTGACAAGCGATGTCGAAGGTGCTACAATCGATTGCATTGGGGCGGTGGACGAGGCAATCGCGGGCGGTGACACGCACGAGGAAAGTCCGGACACCACAGAGCAGTGTGCCGGTTAACGACCGGTCGGAGTAATCTGCAAGACAGTGTCACAGAAAAGCAAACCGCCTTCGATTTGGGACTGCAAAGTCTGTTGAGTGTATGAAGCTCAACTCGGAGGCAAGGGTGAAAAGGCGAGGCAAGAGCTCACCGACATGGCGGTAACGTCATGGGCTGATAAACCTCACACGGTGCAATGTCGTATAGGAAGCTGCTGACCCTGCTCGGCGAGGCTTCGGGTAGACAGCTTGAGCTCGTCGGCGACGGCGAGTCCAGATAAATGATTGCCCAAACACAGAATCCGGCTTAACGCCCACCGCCCCAACCAATGAAGTTTAAATCTTTACCGGTTTCAAGTGTCAGGAAGTGATGTTTTCGAATGCGATCAATGAGAGCCGTACTGTGCTTTGCGAATGAGAGACCTCAAAATGTGGATAAGTTTTTCAACGTCCTCGGCTCGCATTACGAATTTCAAACGATTGCACTCGTCGGCGTGGTGGGTAGCGTCGTTTTGAATCTGAACGGCACAGTACTCAATAATCTGCCACCGGAGTCGGTGCACCTCTTGAACTATGACTACGTGATCGTGCTTGGGCTCGATGCCGGCATGCCGTCGGAAGAAATTGCGAAGGCTAAGAGTGCATTTGCCGAGAAGCTCAACATCGCGATCGAAGACATCATTTTGGATTTTGAGATTTACAACAGAACTTACCAATTCGAAAACGTTTGCCTGGTCGTCGTGTTCAATCATCGGTTCGACAAGAATTTGCCTTTGTTGCGTCGCATCTACGGCTCAAGGTTTTCAAACATAAGGTTCTTGGTTCCATTCTACGATGGCGCCGATGCTGACGTCATTCCGGTTTACGAGTCCTCGTACCAGTTTCAAGGCTACTTTATTCAAGCCTACGAGCATTTAAAGGATATTCCTTGCACACACTACCTCTTCATCGGTGACGACCTCATACTTAATCCGAATTTCAATGAGCTGAATGTCATCAACAAAATGAGTGGAGGTTCCGCTCGCGATTCAAGTGTGCAATTCTGTATCACGAGTTTCTCTCCGTTGAACAGACCCGACGGATTTCGATGGGGATGGACGGCGGGCGCATCGAGACCGTTTTACAATATCTCAACTGTTTGGCGCGGCTCGATACCTGATTACAATGAGGCTCTGTCGAAGTTCAATGCCTTCTTCGGAAAACCGTACGACGAGGTTTATACTGAACACTTTTTTGGTGATCCGAATAAACCAGGTCAAACCGTGCACTTGGGCTCTTGGAACAATGCAAAGGAATTTCGGAATGTGGTCATGAACTTCATCGTTTATGAGAACAAAAACTCTCTGCGCATCCCCTATCCAATGGCAGGCGGATACTCTGATATTTTCTGCATAAGGAAAGAGAGACTGTTTGAGTTCTCTCGACTTTGCGGAGTGTTTGCGGCGATGAATATGTTCGTAGAGATCGCCATTCCAACTGCAGCCGTCCTGACATTCCGCAGAGATGAGGTGAAGTTCTTCCCCACGGGAACGGCATCGATCTTATGGGATAACGATCGAACAGCGCTGGAAAATAAATACGGCTTGAATTTTGCTCGCCTCTACAACGATTGGGAGCGGAAATTGCATTTCATACACCCGATCAAACTTTCAAGGTGGCATTTGGGCGCGTAATACGAGCAATCGAGAGGGCATCAACGACATGAAATATTTAATTCTGGGAGCGGGAGCAGCGGGTTTGACGTTCGCCACCTGCTTGAAACACATCCGAAGCGAAGACTCTTTTTTGGTATTGGAAGGCGCGAGAGACGCCGGCGGCTTATGTCGTTCGGTGACGGTTGATGGAGCGCCTCTGGATATCGGTGGCGGGCATTTTCTTGACGTGTCTACCCCCCCCCCTG
>JAFUXN010000078.1 GCA_017477125.1 Selenomonadaceae bacterium | reverse complement strand
GGCGTCGAGGCGATAAAAAATACGGCGGCGTTGACATTGATCGGAGCCGCCGTCGCTCAAATGCACAGCCCCAAGATTTATCTGATCCCGTCGATCATAATCGGGGCGATCGGTGCGGCGATGGGCATCTGGCTCGGCGGTGTGGTGCTCGACATCGCGTCGAACTCCTTCACGACTTTCATGACGATCATCGCCGTGCTCATGACGTTGGTCGGCACGTTGATCGGCAATGTAATTATAGAGTTCCTCTTCGATCTCAAAGTCATTCGCTGACAAATTATTAAAACCTCCGTTGAGCGCGGAGGTATTTTTTTATTGCAATTTCGCTGTCGAAAATATAAACTTACACGTTGAAGGAGGCATGGGCTCGGAGCATTTTTTTATTTCAACCGTCCGCGCCCGCAGTATCGATGAACGAAACTATCAACGACCCGATGAAGGTCTATCCTTGGTACCTCAAACTGAAATTTATCGTCTGCGCCGGCTTCGGCGTATTCATGTTCATCTTCCCCGTTCCCGACGGCGACGCCACATCGACGGGCGTCAACATTTTGGTCGGGATGCTCGATGAAGCTGTTCGGGAGTATGCGCATTGGTCTTTGTTTGCGCTCGTGGCGGTCAGTGCGATCGGCGCGGTCATGTGTCAATTCTATCGACCGTCATTCATCACGAAGATCGATTGGATCAAGGACTTGTTTTGCATCTCGATCCCTTATACGATCACTCGAGTGTTCGCGTTCTTCGTCATGATCTGCGTCAGCTTCGAAGTCGGTCCCGAGGTCATTCGCTCCGAGGACATCGGCATGCAGATGGCATCGCTGTCCTACACGTTGATCGCGCTCGCGTTCGTGTTGAGTTTTGTCCTGCCGTTCTTGACCGAGTCGGGCATCATGGAATTCACCGGCATCATTCTTAAGCCGTTGGTTCGACCGCTGTTCGCAGTGCCCGGTCGCGCGTCGGTCGATCTGATCACATCGTGGCTCGCCTCGTCGAACACCGCCGTCCTGATCACCGCCGAGCAGTACCGCGCGGGATATTATTCAATGCGCGAAGCCGCAACCATCATGACGAACTTTTCATTGGTGTCGATCCCGTTCTGCATGGTCGTCGCCGAGACTCTCAAGTTGAGTGAGTACTTCGTGCCCATGTATGCGATCGTCACCGGCATTGGACTTTTCATCGCGATCATCTCTCCGCGCTTCTGGCCCCTCGGATCGATCCCCGACTCCTACGCCGTCGAGAAGAAGATCAATGAGGACGTCCCGCAAAATATTTCTCTGTTCGATTGGGCGGTGCAGGGCGCGCTCGAACGCATTAAATTGTTCCGTCTCGACATGGCGTTGGCGAGCGGCGGGATCATGGCGGTCGGCATTCTGTTCGATCTGATCCCGATCGTCATTGCGTGGGGCACGGTCGGAACGTATCTGGCGGGCGAGACATCGATCTTTCAATGGCTGTCGTACCCGATGGGCATGTACTTGAGCCTTCTCGACGTTGAGGACGCGTTTACGATCGCGCCGGCTACTCTCGTCGGCTTCATCGACATGTTCATTCCGTGCTTGATCACTTCAATCGACGCTCCGATCAAGACGCGATTCATCGTCGCGGTGCTGTCGCTGGTGCAGATCATTTATCTGACAGAGGTCGGCTCGATCATCGTCAAGGCGAACGTCGGGCTCGACATCAAAAAACTGTTCGGCATCTTCATCGAACGGACGCTGATCGCGTTGCCCATCATCGTTTTCTTCGCCAACATGATGTTCTAGTTGAGGTAGCGCGCAAACACCAATTCGAAATCGATCTTCTCGCCGGTGAATTGATAATAGTAGGCATCGACCTCAAAAATGTTTTCGAGATAAGGCACGCCCTTCTGAGCTTCGGTCACCCGCTCGATCAGATCGGGACCGCCGCGCTCGCGCAGGAACTCAAATTGATCGGCATGCCGACATTCATGCAGAGTGATCTCCCGCACGAGTCGCAAGCTCTTCAAAAATCCGAAGTCCTCGGAACATCTTTGAATTGCCGACAGACTGAAGAACACGCAACCGTGCAAACCTCCGTCGGCAGCCTGCTTGTTCGACATGGTGAAGCCCGTGAGCTCATCGGGATCGTCGAGCGGGCAAACTTCATTGTGCATGTCAATGATGTCGACGGGCATGACATCGAAGATCACGCAATCATAGTCGTCGCGAAGATTTTGTTCGACGGTCTTTTCGATGATGCGCGACATGAAATCGAACGTCAAAAATTTTTCCTTGAGCCGTTTGGAAATGAAATCGAACATGGTAATCCCTCCACGGTCGATTATAATACAGTATCAACAATTGAAAGTCGCTCGACGGGCGACAAAATTTTTTTGAGAGGTGATTGGCTGATGGCAATCAAACTATCGAAGGGGCAGAAGATCGATCTGACCAAGAATAATCCGTTGCTCAACCGAGTGATGATCGGCTTGGGTTGGACAGCGGGGCAAGGGCTCGATCTCGACACCGCCGCTTTCCTGCTACGCGCGGACGGCAAGGTTGATTCCGATGAGGATTTTGTGTTCTACGGCAATCTTCGACACAAGAGCGGAGCGGTGACGCACAGCGGAGACAACACGTCGGGAGGGACGGGCGACGTTGAGCAGATACACATCGACTTGAGCCTGGTGCCGAACGACGTAGAGAAGATCGATTTCACGGCGACGATCTACGATGCGAAAACTCGTCGACAGAATTTCGGCATGGTCAAGGACGCTTATATCAGGGTGGTCGACGAGAGTTCGGGGCAGGAGCTGATCCGATTCAATCTCGGCGATCAATTTTCGGTTGAGACGGCGATTGTGGTTGGAGAAGTTTATCGACACAAGGGCAATTGGAAGTTCAACGCGATCGGCGCGGGATTCAGCGGAGGGCTTGCGGCGCTCTGCAAGAATTTCGGTGTCGACGTGAGCGAAGATGATTCCCCGAGTCGTCACACGCCGCCGCCTCCTCCGCCGCCGAAGCCTCCCGTTCAAACCAAGCGAAGCGGCTCGACGTCGACCAAGAGGAGCGGACCGCTCAACATGGGGCGCGGCGCATCGACTACTTCGCCCGTCGCCGATCCGATCGTCGAGGACGCGCCCAAGCCCAAGCTCAAAAAGATCGAGCTCAAGAAGGGGCAGAAGGTCAACCTTGTAAAGAGCGAGAAGGGCTTCGGCGAGATCGTGATCAATCTCAACTGGTCGCAACCGGCTCAACGTCCGTCGACGGGGCTGTTCGATCGTATCTTCGGCTCGTCGAACAGAGGGATCGATCTCGATCTGGGCTGCCTCTACGAGCTCAAGGACGGAACCAAGGGCGCGATCCAAGCGTTGGGGAATAATTTCGGATCGTTGGCGGCGGCTCCGTACATTGCGCTCGACGGCGATGATCGAACGGGCTCGGTGGCGGGCGGCGAGACGATCAGGGTCAATGGGAAGTTCGCCGACAAGATCAAGCGCATCCTGGTGTACACGTTCATCTATGAGGGGATTGCGAATTGGCGCGAGGCTGACGGGATCGTGACGGTGAAATGCAGCGGGTCGCCGGACATCATCGTGCGCATGGACGAGTACGGTTCGGATAAAAGTTTGTGCGGGATTGCGTTGATCGAGAACACGGGCTCGACGTTCAGCGTTGAGAAGGTAGTCGATTTCTTTGACAGTCAACGATACCTCGATGAGGCGTTCAATTGGGGCTTGCGTTGGAGCGCGGGACGTAAATAATTTTTGATTGATAAACGGCAATCGAAGGTGTACAATGCGATCATTAATTTTGTAAGGAGTGAGCGGCATGGCAGTTAGTTTGTCGAAGGGTCAAAAGGTTAGCCTCACGAAGGACAACCCCAATCTGAAAAACATTCTGGTCGGCTTGGGTTGGGACGTGAAGCGCTACGATGGCGGACACGATTTCGATCTCGATGCGGCGGCGTTCCTGCTCGGTGCGAACGGCAAGGTGACGAGCGACGATGATTTTGTGTTCTACAACCAGCTGAAGCATCCTTCGGGCTCGGTGGAGCACATGGGCGACAACCTGACGGGCGAGGGCGAAGGCGACGACGAGGAGATTCGCATTGACTTGTCGAAGGTGCCGGCGAACATTGAGAAGATCGATTTCACGGTGACGATCTACGATGCTAAGGAGCGCAATCAGACGTTCGGGCAGGTCGAGAATGCGTACATTCGAGTGGTGGACGAGGCGACGGGCAAAGAGCTGATCCGCTACGACTTGGGCGAAGACTTCTCGATTGAGACGGCGGTTGTGGTTGGAGAGATCTATCGCAAGAACGGCGAATGGAGATTCAACGCGATCGGCTCGGGCTGGGAAGGCGGCTTGGCGGCGCTGGGCAAGAATTACGGCGTCAACGTATAAATGTTCACCGGGATCATCGAAGAAGTAGGTCGGCTCAAGAGTTTGAGGCGCGGGACGATCCGAATAGGTTGCCGATTGGTGCTCGACGGATTGAAGATTGGAGACAGCATCTCGACGAATGGGATATGTCTGACGGTGACGAAATTCGACGGCGAATGTTTCAGCGCGAATGTCATGCCCGAGACGATCAAACGGACGTCGCTGGAGGAATTGACATTCGGCGCGAAGGTCAACCTTGAGCGGGCGTTGCGGTTGGGCGATCGATTGGGCGGGCACATCGTGAGCGGGCACATTGACGGCGTGGGTCGCATTGTACTGATCCGCGCGGAGGGCAATGCGCGTGTGGTCGAGGTCGAATGCGATCGATCGATGTTGAGGCAGATCGTTGAGAAGGGCTCGGTGGCGCTCGACGGCATGAGCTTGACGGTGATGGGCGTCGGTTCGAAATCGTTCAGCGTGTCATTGATCCCGCACACGATGTCGGTGACGAACTTCATTGATAAGAAAGTCGGCGATGCGGTGAACATCGAGACGGACGTGATCGGCAAATATGTTGAGCGGCTGATGAGCATGTCGGAAAGCCCTGCGCGGTTCCCGTCGACGATCACGAAAGATTTTCTGCTCGCCAACGGTTTTTGATCGTCGGCAAAAAATATCAGGCTTCAGTCAAACGACTGAGGCTTTTTTGTTTGCGTTCAACATCATGTCGAGCGCACGCTTTCAGTTTAACTTGAGGAATTTTTAATCTGTAATTGCTTGACATGCTAACCCCCCCCCCGTGCTATAATTCACGTGAAGGGGGTGAATGCATGCGGAAAAAATTTTTATTGATGTGGTCGGCGCTGATGATCTCGGCGGCGCCGATCGCGGGAGCTCAAGAGGTCACGGTCGAGGGGGTGGGAACGGATCGTGACAGCGCAACTCGAGATGCGGTACGCATTGCCGTCGAGCAGGTGAGCGGCGCGTATATCAATGCCGATACGCTCGTGAAGGATCTGGCGGTCGAGATCGACGAGATCTACAAGAAGTCTCAAGGGTATGTAAAGAGTATCACAGTGCTCAGTGAGAGGCAAGGACCCGAGGGGTATCGGGTGCGGGCGCGCGTTGATGTCGATACGGATCCGAACGGCAAGTTGATGAATGAGATCGCCATGCTCTACGCGCTCAACGACCCGCGCATTGCCGTCATCGTGTTTCAAGGCGACAGTGGCGAGGGCGCAACGCAACATGATCTGACGGCGGAGACGGCGATGAACAGCAAGTTGATATCGATGGGGTTCTCGCACGTGGTCGATACGGCGATGGTCATTCGTCGGGACGATCCTCAACTGCTCAATGCGATTTACGAAAATCAGGCGCCGTTGAATCAAATGATCGACAAGGACACCGCAATCGATTATCTGGTGCTCGGTCGGCTCAACAGTTACGTCAGTACGATGCAGGTTCCCGATTACAACGGGGGCGGCATGATCGCGACGGGCATGCAGGGAGCTCGAGCCAATCTCACGTGTCGAGTGATCAAATACGATACCGGAACCATGATCGGGACGTTCCAAACCGAGGGCACAGGGCTTGACGGTGACAGTCAACGCGCGACGAACGTAGCGATCAAGGCGGCATCGACGGCGGCGGCTGAAGAGTTGAGCAAGACGTTTCGAAGAGCGGGAGCGGTTATGACGGAGAATTTGCAGTTCATCATTTACGTCAGCGATTACGATCTGCTCGATCAGTTTCGTCAGGAGCTTTTGCATACCGACGGCGTGCAGAACGTTCACCGCAGGGAGTACAGAAACGGTCGTGCGGTGCTCGATGTCGAGTCGACGCACAAGGCAGACACACTCATACAACTTCTCCAAAAACGCACGAGCCTGAGGTTGATCGTTGTAAGCGAGAGCAACAGCAGGGTTGAACTGTCGATCAGCTGATCTGAAAGGGGGATTGATTGCAATGAGGAGGTTTCTTTTGGCGTTAATGCTTCTGCCGATGTTGGTGTTGTCAACGGCGGCAGTGCAAGCAGCGGTACCGAACGGAGCGGTGGTGGGGGTTTTGCCGTTTCACCACAAGGCAGGCACGGTTGAAGGGTTGAACTTTGGAGATGCCTCCGCGATCTCGAACATCACTGAAGTTTTTTTGGGGGACTCGGATCGATTTACCGTTGCAGAAAATGAGGAACGTGCGCGAGTTATGAGCGAGCAAGCGTACAACAATCAGATGACGACCGATCCTCAATACAGGACGAATCTCGGAAGATTGTTGGGCGCGAGATATTTGATCGCGGGCAGTGTGGTCGGAGCGGGGCTCAAGCCCGGCGGCACGACGGTGAGTTCGGGAGTGGTCGGTGCGTCGGGCGGCGTCACCAAGTACACCGTTGAAGTGATGGTTACGGTGAAGCTCATCGACGTTGAGACGGGCGCGATCGTCAAGTCTGCATTCGGCAACGGCAAATCGTCGAGTGCGAAGGCTGATTTCACTCTCAAACGGCGAGGGAGCACAGGCACATCGACTACCGATGAATACGGGTACATAGAGCCGCAGCTCGAAGAACATGATGTGCTGATTAAGATCTCGACGGGTGCGGACAGTGTCAGCAACATTCAATTCATCAACGCCGCGACGAAAGCGGTTGAGGATGCCCTCTTCAACAAGAGTGAAGGGCTAATCTCAAAGCTTGACGGCACTAACAAGAGGAGCAAGAGATGAATAAGAAATTGTTTTTGGCGGGAGCGTTGGCGCTGTCGATGCTGACGGGTTCGGTGCATGCAGAGCAGTCGGCGGCGCAAGACTATCGTGAGATGTTCCGCGCGGAGAATTTTTATCTCGAATATCGGGACGCGAAAGGCTCGAAGGACAGAACGATCAAACGTCTCGCCGCTTATGACAACAAGCGAATGGAACGGGCAAATTACTCGACGCCGACATGGGTGAAGGCATGTAATCCGTTGGGAGCGCTGTTCGGGGATCGCGGCAAGCAATATCCGTTGGTGTTGCATAAGGACGGCAAGTACTATCAGTTCAGCGAGAACGACAAGGCAATCGAGCTCGACGAAAATAAGTTGGGCGATGAGAATTTGAATCCGCGCGAGGGTTGGAACGGTGTGCGTCGTAAGCTGGCGCTGCCGATCGAGCTGTCGGTATTCTGTCCTGACGATCCTTATTCGAGCGTGTCAGATGCATTGGGCACTCCGCATTTCGTCAACAGTTACAAGAAGAAGGTCGGCAAGAAGGAATTTGATTGCGATCGATATGTGGCAGCGATTAAGAGTTTGTCGGGCGATGAATCGGCTCAACTGGTCTACGAGATGATTTATGATCAAGGGCAGCTGATTGAAGCTCAACTTTCGATGGAGCGGGACGGCATCGAATATCCCGTCAATACGATCGAGATCAAGAAACTCACGAGCGAAGTTCCCAAGAAGGCTTTCAAGATCGGAAGACACACGTCGAGAGCGGCGGCGGGCACCGGCGATATCAATGATCTGCTCGAATATCGGGTAGTGGTCGGCACGATGGAGGAACTGTAATGAAGAAATATATCCTCGCGATCATATTGACGGCAGCGTTGGTGCTGAACATCGATGCGAATGCTGCATTTGCCGACAGCCTTGACGCCTACCGTCAAATGATCCAAAACGGTCAATACACAATCCGCTACGAGAACGTTATGCCGTCGTCGCATGTCACCAATCGAGATCGGATTGAACTGTTCGGCTCGAGCGGGTTGGCGGTTGCGCAGAATGATTATCTGATTGACAAACCGTTGAGCGGCTTGATCGTTGCGTTCGCTCAGGATCGGTATGAAGAGGTCGGCGACGGTATTTTTGACATGTGTCGATTGACGCGCGGCGACGAAAACTTTTTCTTCACGCGCAAAACCGACGGCGAGCATGTCAAATACTACGGTGAGAAGCGCAATGAGGTTCGTGCGCAGGTACGCAATCGGTTGGCGGAGGCTGTCGAGGGCAAAAGTTTCGGCGACGATGACATGACGCGATTGATCTATGCGATGCTCCCCGACAATCTCAAGAGTGCAAATATGCCGCGCTACACTCATGTCAAGAGCGGGCAGTTGAAGGACGGGCTCAAGTATGAGGATTACAAGTCGACGGACGACGGAGCGATGAGCGCGATTCGTTATTACTTCGACGGGGATCGGCTGGTGAAGATCGCGTCGGCGGATTACAGAGAGGGTTCGGACGGCAAGATTGAAAGCAGTCGGTGCGTCGTGAATGTGCTCGAATTCAAGTCGAAGGCTGAAGAAAAATATTTGACGTTGCCGTCGGCGTTGAAAGATGTAACGAAACGTAAGAAGGTGGGTTGAGCATGCGGCGGATAGTTTCAATGTTGTCGGCGCTGATGTTGATGGTATCAAGTGCAGCGGCGGCGGAAGGTCCGAGCTGTGCGGTGATCCAATTCGACGACGACACTCGATATGATCAAGTGAAAACGGCAGACGCGTTATCGGAATTGGTGATGGAGCGCTTGACCAACAGCGACGAGTTCAACTTGAGTGTCTTTGCTCCGATCGATGCGGACCTTGGCTCGGTGTCGATTCAAAATCAGGCTCAAGGTTATGAGAAGATGAAGAAGGCGATGGTCGACGGCAACTTCGATGAAGTGTTTGAAGAGGTCGGCGATGAAAGTAAAGCGCGCTCAATGGCGACGGCGCAGGTTGGGCAATGCATCGATCGTGAGATCACTTCGAAGCTCGGCAGAGATAATGATGCGGAGTATCTGATTCACGGGACGATTGTCAATCTTGGCGTGGGCAGTTGGATGAAAGAAGACTACTCGGCAATGAGCCGCGCGATCAACATGGCGTCGACTTTCACGGGCATGCCCTCTGCCGCCGGCTCGATGAATGCGTCGGGGATCGGTTCGCTTGCATCGTTCAACGTGAAGAAAACGGGCATCGGTGTGCAATGCGATGTACGAGTGATCAAGGCGTCGACAGGGGAGATTGTTTGGCTCAAGAGATTTACGGGAGTCGGCACACAAAAGATGCTCGAGACGGCGCTCGGGCAGTTCGGACGAGACAAATTGAATGACGCACTTCGAACGAAGGCGCTCGAGCAGGCGGCGGATAAAATCGTAAAAACGATGACGAGCGATCTCAAAGCACAAAAATTGTTTTGAGGTGATCTCATGCGGCTCGCATTGTTGACATTATTCGCGATGGTCATGATGTTGGGATTCCGCGCGGAAGCGGCGCCGCTCGAAAAGCCGCTCAAGGTCGTGATAATGGAGTTTGGCACGTTTCAAGGGATCGATGTCGACAGTTTGAAGGTCGAAGGCTCCGAAAAGGCGCTCGGCGACATGGTAGAAAACTATTTCTCCGACAGCGAACTCTTCATGGTTTTACGCAGGGAACAATTCCTTGATGCATTGGACAGTGCCGGAGTGAATCATAAGGGATCACTCAATCGAAAGTCGATCGCGCAAATCCATGAGCTCGTCAAGGTACCCTACATCGTATGCGGGAATGTGATCAGTCTTGCGCCGATGGAGGACAAGGGCGTCACGATAGCGGGCGAAGTCAAAGTGTACTCGGTGCGTGCGAAGATATCAATGGTGTTGTTGGACGCATCGAGCGGACGACCGATCAGAGCGTCGTCGGGAGAAGGAAAGTCGTCGAGCGCGCGAGGCAATATCGGAAACGAGATATACATGGTGACGATCGGAGCGCAAAAGATATCGCAGATCAGTGTGGCGAATGCATTGAAGGAAGCGGCGAAGAATGCGGTTGATGAGTTGATCGTCGAGCTGTCGAACATGAAATGATTGTGGGTGCAAGTCATGAAGAAATTTTTGATCGCGGGACTGCTTTTGTTGTTGATGAGCACGGCGGCGTTTGCAGCAGACAAACCTCGCGTGATGGTGATGGATGTGGAGATTGCGAATGTCCTTGATGAGCAGACGAATACGTTAGTCGATTTTGGCGATCGCGCCATATTGAATGACCTGCTCGAGAACTTTATCTTTGACAGTCAAGAATTCGACGTCTTTGCTAATCCCAACGAACATGATTACTTGGAGCTCGGAATTAAAGGATTTGCTTCCAACTACGATGTTCAATATTTGTTTCGTCCCGAGGTTGTGTCGTTGAACACTCGGGAAACGGTTCTGGACAACGGATTGGTAATCTACAAAACTCGAGTCGTGTTGAAGATTGACATGGTCGATGCCAAAACGAATGAAGTACTTTACTCTGCTCAAGCCGTCGGAAAATCAACGTCCGAAACCGACACGGCACTTCGAATTGCAAACGCAATGAAAAAAGCAGTCGACAAAACAGGCACGACTCTGTTGAAGAAGTACGAGGCAGATATACGTTGAGCAATGCCGATCAACGCAAAGGAGGTGGTGCGTAGAGGTGAGAGGTTAAGCGCGATTACCGGCGTTTTTTAACATCGAAAGGAGAGATATCAAAATGTATTCGAAGATCAAATGCAGTAGCTTGATGGTAATGCTGTTGACAGCGTTACTGGCATTTATCGCACCGATATCCGGTGAGGTGCTGGCGGCCTATCAGAAGACGGCAGATAACACGGTGCCGGCGTATACCGATCAAAATCTGCGCAATCGGCAGGGCAATGAGCGTGTCGATGCGGGCGACGTGGTGACGGTGTTCCAAGAGACGAGCAATGCGTACTACGTCCGTTATCCGACTCCGCGCGGCACGAAAGATCGTTGGGTGCCGAAAAATATTTTTAACGGCGGAAGCAACAATAACGTTCAAGCGGCTCATCCCAATGAGGGCGATTATCTTATCCTTCCCGAGTCGAATAACTCTTTTGCGCTTGACGTAAAGGGCGGCGGTCAAGCGGCGGCAGGAACTCCGATTTGGCTCTATCAAAAGAATGGTTCGGATGCACAAATTTTTACCGTCAAGCGCGTGAACGGTGATTGGTATAAGCTCGTGCACAAGCGTACGGGATTGGTTATCAACGTGCAGAACGGCAATGACAGTGATCGCAATCAGATGTGGCTGTATCACGACGACGGCTCCGACAGTTGTTATTGGCGGTTTATCAATGCGGGCAACGGCTCGTACATCATTCAAAGCAAGCTCGGCAGTAACCGCGTACTCGATCTCAACGGGAACAATGCTTACAACGGAGCGGTGGTTCATCTCTGGTCGTATCACACCAATCAGGCGGCGCGTTGGAAGCTGGTGCAAGCCGTCTCGGCATCAACAAAAGAAGGTAACGGCGATGTCAACGGCGACGGAACGGTTGATCAATCCGATTATCAAATGCTGCTGAATATCTATCAGAACGGCGGTCGACCCTATATACCGAACGGCGATCTGACCGGCGATGGCGTGATCGATATGGTTGATGTAAGTTGGTTCAAGCAGGCGATGAACGGATTGCGCTCTTCACCAAAAATGGGACCCATTGCAGCCGTGCCGACAAGACCGACTCAGAACCAGAAGCAAAATGTTCAGCGTCAGGCGAAGCAGACGGTTCCCGCCTTCACTGATTCCGGCTTGAGGAGTCGGACGGGCAATGAGTGTGTTGATGCGGGCGACATGGTGACGGTGTTGCAAGAGACGAGCAACGCATACCTGGTGCGTTATCCGACGAGCAACGGCACGAAGGATCGTTGGGTGAGCAAAGATATCTTCATTGATCCGCCGCCCGTACCTGCCAAACTTCAGGAGCTAATTAACAGATGGAACAATCGGACTTGGCAGGATCACTATTATTCTCCCAACGGGATTCAATGCAAAGAGTTCGCCGCTTACGTTTACCATGAGGTGTACGGATACAGTTATTCGGACGTCGGAAGTACCGGGACTCAAAAGTACACTCTCAACAGCAATCGAATGGTGTGTCGTGCCTCGCAAAGCAGTTTGAATTCGAGCAATGTCCGTGCGCTGTTTCAAAATGCGCAGCCCGGAGACTTCATTCAGATGCGCCGCGGACATGGCGGAGCGCACTCGGCAATTTTGGTCGAGAAGACGAACAATGGGGTAACCTTCTTCGAAGCTAATGCTGACGGCAAGAATACCATTTGGACAAAGACCTATTCCTATGATGATCTGGTCGCTCGAAAGTACAGCCAGAGTCATGGTAATTATCAGTACAACGTCGCCATGTCGGTTTATCACGCAAGGTGAGGAGGTGTCGTCATGAAAAAGTTTAAGCGCAAGGCGCTCGTGATCGCCGCGATGCTCGGAGCCGTCGTCTCGTTCAATCCGTCTGTCGCTCCGATCAATCCGATCAGTCCGATCGTCCCGTCAAACGTCGCACTCGGCGCCACGTCGATCAATGTCTCCGTCGAGCAGCGCAACATCGTCAACGATATCGATTGGTCGCACGGAGCCAATTCCGTCATCGTCGCCGAAGGTCGCGGTCGTTCCAACGGCAAGGGCATTTCGATGGCTCGGCTCGCCGCCATCACCGACGCTCAACGTCACCTCCTCGGCATCATCAAGGGCGTTCAGATTGATGCCGATACTCTCATGCTTGATCTCATGATCGAAAACGATACCGTCAGATCAAAGGTCAGCGGGCTGCTCAGGGGCGCGGTGATCATCGAAGAACATACACTCGGCGATGAGGAATACAGCGTTAAGATGTGCATACCTCTCTACGGTCCGCTCGGCAGTCTCGCATCTGTCGTCGTGCCCGAGATCATGGACGGGAGTGCTCCCGATCCCTTCCCGAATGTTGATCCGAACACTTTCAACAATGCTGAAATGCAGTCGATAAGAGACGCGCATTATACAGGCGTGGTGATCAACGCCGACGGCATGGACATGTCGCCGACCTTCTCGCCCGTCATCTATGACACAAGCGGTCGAGCGATCTACGGCGTCGATAATCTTGATTATGACACGGTGATTGAGAAGGGCATGGTTGATTATGCAAACGACATGAACGGAGCGCGGCTTGACAATCGAGCGGGGAGCAATCCGTTGGTGATCGATGCGGTTGATGTGCGCGGCGGGCAGAACTCGACGAACAAAGTCAACGCTGTGGTGAGCGTGGAGGACGCGAATAAGATTTTGGTCGCGAACGAGGCGACTGACATGCTCGAAGATACGTCGGTCGTGTTCGTGAAGTAAGGGGGTGAGCATATGGCAACAATTGTTAATTATACCATATCGAATACAATCATCTCCGGAACAGCGGATGCCGACTCGATCTACAACTCCAAACCGCACGTGACGATCAACGCGGGCGCGGGCAACGACACCATTAGAAACTATAGCTGGAGTGTGACGATCAACGCCGGGGACGGTAACGACACCATTTACAACATTGGCTCGAACGTGACAATAAACGCAGGCGACGGCGACGACACCATTTACAACTGGCGCAATTACGTGACGATCAACGCTGGGGCAGGCGATGATCTTATTTCCCTCAGCCCTTACTCTGATTCAGGTATAGTCGAGTACGCGGATGGCGACGGCAATGATACCGTCTACGGTTATTCGTCAGATACCACCACGCTCAACATTATCGGGACGATCTTCGACACGGTCACGGTTGGCTCCGACGTGGTTATCAATGTTGAGAACGGGAGCATCACTCTCATCGATTATGCCGAGTCCGATGCGGACGCCGACGCCGATGCTGACACCGACGCCGATGCTGACACCGACACTGATTCCGATAGCGACACAGACGCCGACACCGACGCTGACAGCGGAACCATTAACGCCAATGTCAATCTCTCGACCGTGCCCGATAACTCCGTCGGCGCTTTCGTCGTCAATCAGTCGAGTTCCACAGACGGGGATTTTTACAACGCAGTTTTCAGCGACGCGATTCATCGCGACAATCACCGTTATCAGATTTTCTCCGGCGTAGTCGATACTTGGGAAGAGGCAGTGACTTATGCCGAATCACTCGGCGGTCACCTCGCCATCATCAACGATGACGACGAGAATACTGCACTTTACGATTACATGATCTCTCAAGGTTATCGTAATGCGTACTTCGGTTTGTCTGACGCAACGAGTGAGGGCGAGTGGTATTGGGTCAACGGCGATTCGCTTGAAAACAACACCCTGAACTCCCATTGGGGATATGACAGCATCAACAACGTGAACGAACCCAATGGCGGCACCAATGAAAACTATGGAATGTACTACACCTTGAATGCCGCATATACTTGGAACGATGGCAGTTTCGCGGAAGAAACCCACGCGTTCATTGTTGAGTGGGATTCCGATGATGATACCGTCGTCGGTACCGTCTCGAGCGATCACGTTTACTCTGCAGTCGCCACCGTCGGCAGTCAGAACATCACCGTCGACAGCAATTGGCTCGTCACCGCCTCAAATCTCGATGATGAGATCGTTATCACCGGTTCCAACACTACCGTCAATGCAGAGGCAGGCAATGATGTCGTGAACAATACCGGCGAAAATGCTTCCATCAATACCGGTGCCGGCAATGATTTCGTCTATAACGCTGCTCATTACGGAATGAGAAGAGGTTCGATGACGAAAATAAACGTCGGTGAGGGTAATGATACCGTTGCAAGCGCTTGCGTAAATGTTTTTGTTGATGGTGGAGCGGGCAACGATTCAATAGCCAACTACAGTTCCGATGTTACGATCTTCGCCGGGGACGGCAACGATTACATTCTCAATTCCAAAGTCAGCGCTAATGAGACGATCAATGTCGGTCACGACAACAAATTCTACGGCGGAACGAGCTTCAGAACCGGCGCGGCTGTGTCGATAGTGGGCGGCGACGGCAATGACACTGTGGAGAATTACGGCGACGACGTGACGATCGATGCCGGCAAGGGCGATGACGTGATCACCATCAACGGAGGCTCCGCGCGGATCGTCTACAACGTCGGCGACGGCGATGATACCGTCTACGGCTATTCGTCCGACACCACCACATTGCAATTCGCCAACGGGATCAGTACCGCGTCCGTCGAGAGCGGCAACGATATCATCATCAACGTCTCGGGCACAACCGTCGGCTCGATCACTCTCAAGGATGTCGGCGACACTCCGATCGACACCACAACCAAGAAGTATGATATCGTATTTATCATCGACCAGAGCGGAAGCATGCGCCCTTACATCGATCAAGTCAAATCCAATGTCGCCGCCTTCGTAAATTATCTCGAATCGAATGATGCCGTCGAAAGTCGTCTCGGACTGATCGTCTTCGGCGACGGTTACAATATCACGAGCTATGATTTCGCCGACGTAACTTCTTTCATCAGCTTGGTCAATGACATCGATGAAAGCGGCGGCATCGAGTACGGTTTGACCGCCATAACGGGCAACGGATCTGTCGACGGCGCGCTTTCGTTGAACTTCGATGCCGACGCTCAAAAAGAATTTATTGTCGTCACCGACGAGGACTATGACGATGCCGGTTACGATACCGATACGCTCGTCAGCGCGCTCAACGATAACGGCGTGAAGCTCGACGTCTTCGGCGAACGCAACAACAGTTGTGATGTCGCGTGGGAGCCGCTCGCCAACGCCACACACGATTCGATCGGCAATCAGGGACAGTTCTACGATTTGGGCGATCCGTTCTCCAAGACCTTCGGGGAGCTCGCCGATATCATGCTCGATCGAGATCACGTCGTCATCGATCTCAGCGATGCATCGGGCAGTTCCTCAGGCGTGTTCGTCATTTCGGGTAACAACAAACGATCCGTCGCGACACTCAAAGCCGTCGGCGATGTCAGTTCCGATGAAACTGTCGTCGGCACCGTCACCGGTTACCACGTCTATGAAGCCGATCCCAATTCCGTCCGTCAATTGATCACCATCCCCGACTATTGGAACGTCACCGCCACCAATAACGATGATAACCTCGTCGTCAGCGGTTCAAACTCAACCGTCAAGGGCGGCGACGGCAACGATTACTTCTCTCTCGACAGCAACGTCTCCACAGTCGTGCTCTCCGATCTCAACGTTGACGAGGACGAGCTCACCCTCACCAAACAGATCACGCCCGGCGATCTCGATTGCTCAATCAATAATGATCAACTCGTCTTCAGCGCGAGCGATTCAAGCGGGCTGTCGTTCACCCTTGCCGATCAATCCGTGCTCACTTCCGATATCAAAAATTACACCGTCCACAACGCCGGCGACGAAAACACCATCGCTGATCTCCTCTACGGAACCGATACCCATCGCGTGTCGCTCTCGTTCGGCACCTACGGCGCCAACCCGACCGGAACCTACGTCACGCGCCTCTCCGATTCCGATAACGATTACTACGAGTTCACCGACGGCGAAGGCAGTCGATCGTTGTGGGGCGGCGCCGAAGGCGATGATACTCTCGTCGGCTCCGACGGCTACGATGAGTTCTTCTATCTCAAGGGCAACGGCAATGACGTCATCAACAACGCCGGCGACAACGATCTGATCAATCTGCTCGATATCAATCTCGCCGACATCGATCTCAACAGCTTCCCCAACGCCATCGGCGACAACTCCATCGAGCTCAAATTCAACGACGGCGGCTCGATCAAGGTCAACGGCATCTCTCAAGTCGGTTTCAAACTCGCCGACGCCGGAACGTTCTGCGTCAAGGATCGTCAATGGTCGATGAAGTGAGGTATAGAACATGTACAAATTCAAAGTCACCAAGCGTTGGTTCATAAAGCACCTTCCGATTGCGATCGCTTGCGCGAGTATGTTCGCTTTCAATCCGTTGGTCGCAAACGCCGATTCGGGCGTGGTCAACGGCGCGGGCGACGAGGAGAGCAATGAGGATATCGAGGGCGGTCGCGTCGAGGTCGACGGAGGTTCGGTTGATGAAGCGATCGGCGGCGTGTCGGCGACGGGCAATGTCGAGGACAGCACCGTCGAGATCAACGGCGGTCAAGTTGAGGGCGCGGTCGGCGGCGTTACAATCGTCAATGAGGAGGCGGAGAACGTCGCAGGCAATGTGGTCGGCAACGAAGTGATTGTCAACGGCGGCACGGTCAATTATGTTTCGGGCGGCGAGGTCGGCTACATGTATCCGCGCGACGGCGACGGCGTTCCCGACACGTCGAAGGATTATCTTCAGAGCGGCGGCGATGTCATTGGCAATAAGGTCGCGATCAACGGCGGGACGATCAACGGCGCAGTGGTCGGCGGCTCGGCGTTGACGGGCTCGGCGAACGATAACTCCGTCGATATAAGCGGCGGAACGATCAGCGGTTCCGTGATCGGCGGCATGGTTCGATACCCGACCGCTCGCTCAACCGCAACCGGCAACACGATCACCCTTCGCTTGAGCGACGAGACCGATCCAAATTCGGGTCCCGCGCTCTACAATGTCGATCTGATCGGCGGTATGCTCGGCGACGGCGAAGGCGGTTGGACATACACGTCGAGCGGCAACACTCTCAACATCAACGGGTTGTCGGACTTGAACGTCAGGAGCATCAACGGCTTTGATCGCATCGATTTTCAATTGCCGACGACGGGCGACACCGTCCTCAACATCACCGGCGGCGCGTCTACCGATCTCGACGGTATGACCATCAGCGTCGGCGCGCGCGGCGACAACGCTCGCATAAAGAACATTACTGAGGGCAACGAGCTGACAATATCTTTGATACAAAACAATAATGGAATCAACGGATTGGACACGATTGAACTGCCGGACGCTTTCAAGCAAGGAAATTTGATCGAGCGTGAGCTCGATCTTTACGACGACGCCGGTAATCCGATTGCAAGCAATCATGGTGAAAATCTTGTTACGAGTGCGGCACTCGACGGCACCGACAGTTCTTCATCGACAGGCATTCGAGCCAAGGTCGGCAAAATCATCGAATTTAAACCCGGTCCCCTTCCGCCGCCTCCGATACCACTTCCCAAAACTTATCCGGAGCCTTTAACACTGCCTGAAGATACATTTCGAGAGATTCAAGACGAAGATGCCGAGATTGATAATGAGATGAAAATTTTTGCCGGCATTCGCGGTTCGTCTCTGCGTACGAAATTCAGCGACGGCGGACACATTAATAATAAGCATATCGGCTTGGGGGTCGGCGGCTCCAAAACTATCGTCAGCAAACAGAACGGATCCCGTCTTTGTTTCGCGCCTATTATTGATCACGGTAAAGGAAAGTACGACAACTACACTGCCGACGGCAGGCACGGCAACGGCGATACTCAATTCGATGCCGGCGGTTTCATCGCCCGGCGCATGCTCCCCAACGGATTCTATTACGAGGGCAGTCTTCGATACGGACGTGCACGTTCAACCTTCGAGTCGAATGATTTTGATGAAGATGATTTGCACAACACGTATGCGTCTTACAGTGCGTCGGCGCCGATCTTTATAGGGCATATCAACATCGGCAAGCTGTTCGCGATCAATCGGGAGAACACCGTTCATGTCTACGGTCAATATCTGCATGCGCATCAAGGCTCGATGGCGGCAGATTTGTCTGACGGTCATCATTATGTTTTTGACAGCGTCAACGACGGGACATTCGTCGCCGGCATTCGATTCATCAATCAGCCCAATCGCGTCAACAAATTTTATTCGGGCTTCGCTTATCAATACGATCACAGCAGCGGCTCGTCGGCGGTATGTGAGGGGCAGTCGACACATGAGGTTGATTCCAACGGCGGCAGCGGCATGTTCGAACTCGGTTGGGAGCTCAAACCGCACGATGCGATCCCCTGGGTGATCGATCTCGGAGCGATCGGTTGGATCGGTCAGCAGAAGGGCTTGACCTTCCACGCCAAGGTGAAAAAATCTTTCTGAACTCCGCGCGGAACGTGAGCCCAATCCGACATGAGCTTGACTTTGCATGTTCAAAAAGATATACTGCAACCGAAATTGATTTCACAGATTGGAGGCTTTACCATGTTCAAGAGATTGCTGTCGATGCTCGTCTTCGCCATGCTCTTCGTGGCGGCGACCATCAACCCCGCGTCGGCGAATACCACCGTCGCCGTTGTGCTCGACACACCCGCCGGCATGTTCTCCGAGCCCGAGAAGGTCAACGCGACTTTCAAAGAGACCCTCGACAAAATTTTTACCAACAGCCCGAACTACACCTTCCTGCCAATGGAGGATGCCAACGCTTACATTCAAATCTATCGCGAGGAACACGATCTCATCACGAGCATGAACAACGAGAGCGGTTTCGCCACCCTCAAGCCTCTCAAGAAAGAGGACTATGATAATATCTGCAAGTACTTCGGCGCAGATTATCTGATCTACGCCAACGTGACCAGTTCGATCCCGACGTTCTCGGGCGGCTTCTTCTCTGCCAGCCAGAGCGTCAATGTGGTGACGGACTTCCGCGTTTGGTCGAACAGCAAAGCAGATTTTGCTTACATGAAACGCGTGTCGGCGAAAGGCAAGTCAACCACCATTTACGCCGGCGGCATCGGCAGCTCCACTCACGCCATCGAGAAGGGGCTCAAGAAAGATCTTCAGGAGCTCGAAAAAGAGTCCTCCAAGATCAGAAGCGCCATGACAGAGTAATCAATTGAAATCAATCTGATCGATCCCATCGAAAATAAACAGGGCGTCGGCTGCGTTTGCCGGCGCCTTTTTCGATAAAAATTTTTTGGGCTTTACTTTGATCGATCGAACTTGTATACTGCAATCGATCTATCAACGAGGAGTGATATGATGAGTGATTTTGCAACGGTCGAGCAGGCTATCGACGACATCAGAAACGGCAAGATGGTCGTGGTCGTCGACGACGAGGATCGCGAGAACGAGGGCGATCTGATCTGCGCCGCCGAGACCGTCACGCCCAATGATATAAATTTCATGGCGACGCACGCCAAAGGTTTGATCTGCACGCCCATCGACGGCAAGCGTCTCGACGAGCTCGGCATTGATCAGATGGTCGTCAACAATACCGACAATCACGAGACGGCGTTCACCGTGTCGATCGACGCGTTTGACACCGCAACCGGCATCTCCGCCTACGAACGCTGCCGCACGATCAAGCTCCTGCTCGATCCGAATGCAAAGGCGTCGAGCTTCCGCAAGCCCGGGCATGTGTTTCCGTTGAGGAGCGTCGAGGGCGGCGTTCTCCGTCGAGCGGGTCACACTGAGACCACCACCGATCTCGCGCGGCTGGCAGGATTTTATCCCGCGGGCTTGTGTTGCGAGATCATGGACGACGACGGGCATATGATGCGCACCGATAAGTTGAAGGCGTTCGCCGCTCAACACGGACTCAACATCATCACCGTTCAAGCGCTGATCGAATATCGCAAGCGCACGGAGAAGTTCGTCCGAATGATCGCCGACGTCAAATTCCCGAGCCGCTTCGGTTGTTTCAGGATCAAGGCTTATGAGAATACGCTCGACGGCAAATGTCATCTGGCGATCGTCAAGGGCGACGTCGAGGGCAAGCAGAACGTGCTGGTGAGAGTTCATTCGGAGTGCTTGACGGGCGACGTGCTCGGCTCACTTCGATGCGATTGCGGAGAACAACTGCACATGGCGCTGCGTCGGATCGAAGACGAGGGCTTGGGCGTGGTGCTCTACATGCGTCAAGAGGGACGCGGGATCGGATTGGCGAACAAGATGCGGGCGTACGCGTTGCAGGACGAGGGCAAGGACACCGTCGAAGCGAACATCTTATTGGGATTCGCGCCGGACTTGAGAGACTACGGGATCGGGGCGCAGATACTTGCCGACCTCGGGCTTTCGACGATCCGATTGATGACCAACAACCCTGCCAAGCGCGCGGGGCTCGAGGGACATGGTTTGAAGATCGTCGAGCGCGTGCCGATCGTCGCCGCGCCCACTCAATTTGATCAACATTATCTCGACGTCAAGAAATCCAAAATGGGACATGAACTTTGAACGAACGGAGGAAAGAACAATGGCAAGAATTTTTGTGAGCGAGGACAAACAATCGATGGTCATGCTCCTGAAGGGCAACGCCGAAACTCTCAACAACGGCAGCCCGATGGCGCCCATGACCGCAAACACCGTCGACGCCGCCAAAGAGAAGCACGTTCCCGCTGTGAAGGTCGACGGCAAGACGATCACCGTCAAGGTCGGGAGCGTCGAGCACCCCATGACCGACGCGCATCTGATCGAGTGGATTTATCTGCAGACGAAGAAGGGCGGGCAGTATCGTCACTTGACGCCCGCCGACAAGCCCGAGGCGACGTTCACGGTTGCCGACGACGACGAGCCGATTGCGGTCTACGAGCATTGCAATCTGCACGGGCTGTGGAAAGCTGACGTCTGATCGGAGGAGCAAAATGCCGAACATTATCGAAGGAAACATCAGCGGGCGCGGACTCAAGTTTGCGATCGTGGTGTCGAGGTTCAATGAGTTCATCACGTCGAAACTGCTCGGGGGCGCGCTCGACATGCTCAAGCGTCACGAGACCGACGACAAGTCGATCGATGTGGCGTGGGTGCCCGGCGCGTTCGAAATCCCGTTGGTCGCAAAAAAATTGGCGTCGAGCGGAAAGTATGACGCGGTGATCTGCCTGGGCGCGGTGATCCGCGGCTCGACGACTCATTATGATTATGTGTGCAACGAGGTGTCGAAGGGGATCGCGACGGTCGGCTTGACGACGGGAGTGCCGACGATCTTCGGCGTGGTCACGACCGAGAACATCGAACAGGCGATCGAGCGCTCGGGAACCAAGGCAGGCAACAAAGGTTCGGACGCGGCGATGAGCGCGATGGAGATGGCGAATCTGTTGAAGGCGATCGGTTAATAGGATCAACAATGAAAAAGCCGCGGGCAAAAACCTGCGGCTCTTTTTTGTTCTCGATCATTTTTTGACGGCGGTGATCGCAAACAGAGCAATGCGATCGAAATCCAAAGTGTTGTCGCGATGAACCGACGGCGCAATGTCCTCGTCGATCGACACGTCGAAACCGATCCCGCTCAAAAATTTCTCGTCCCACGACGGACGCCGACATCGACTGATCGCCAACGCATTCTTGATCGCTCCGCACTCGTCGAGCTGATCATTATCGACGCCCGAGCGCGAACACGTCACCACATCGCCGAAATCTTTGTCGCCGTAATCCGAATCGAAGTTGAGCATCACGCCGCCGACCTTCAACACCCGATGCCAATCACGATACGCCCGTTCGACATCGGGCAACGTCCACGTCAAATTTCGACTGAGCACCGCATCAAACGTCTCATCATCGAAATCGAGCCGTTGAGCATTCATCAATCGAAACTCCGCGCGGAGTTTTAAATCGTCGGCGTTGAGCCGCGCCCGCTTGATCATCTCTCTCGACATGTCTACGCCGATCACTTCATGACCCCGACGCGCCATCAACAACGCGAAGAATCCCGCGCCTGTCCCCACGTCCAATATCCTCAACGGAGCCCGCGACGGCAGTTTGCTCTCAATGTATTCGAGCCAACCTTCGGCGTCGGCTCCCGCAAGCTCCCGTCGGCGCACCTCACTAAAATTCTCGCTGCGCTCGTCCCAATACTTTTCGATCCGCCGTTCAATTTCCATTACCAAAACTCCCCGTCGAAAATATGTTCGCCGCCAACAGTTCTCGCGTCCAATCCGATCGCGGACGCTCGATCACTTCATCGACCGCGCCCGATTCAACGATCCGTCCGTCGTGCATCACCAACATTCGCTTCGCTATCGACGGCAACAGCGCCAAGTCGTGCGTGATGAACATCAACGCGATGCCCTTCTCCACGCTCAACCGCTTCAACAGCTCGATCACTTGCGCCTGTACCTCAACATCGAGCGCCGACGTCGCTTCGTCGCAAATCAAAAGCGCCGGCTCCAACGCGATCGCCCGCGCTATCGCCGCACGCTGACATTGCCCGCCGCTCACCTCATGCGGGTACCTCGACGCAAACGCCTTCGGCAATTCGACCGCCGTCAATAATTCCTCTACTCGCGCCTCGACGTTCGGCACTCGCCAATTCCTCAACGGTTCGCCGATGCTCCACCCCAACGTCCGCCGCGGATTGAACGAATCATCAGGGCTTTGGAAGATCATCTGCATTCGTCGATAAGTCAATCGCAATTCATCGCCCGACGCTCGAGTGATGTCCTTGCCTTCGAACACGATCACGCCGTCATCCGCGTCGAGCAGTCGAGTGATCAGTTTGACCAGCGTCGACTTCCCGCAACCCGAGCGTCCCACAATCCCAAGCCGTTCTCCCGCGTCGAGATCAAAATTTACATCGTCGAGCACCAACCGCCGTTGAGCGCCCTGCCCAAAATATTTTTTGAGCCCGCGCACCTTTAAGAGTGTCGTCAATCGAGCAAGTCCTCCAACATCTCAAGCGACGCGCGTGCCTTCTCGTTGTTCGGGTCCAATTCCAACACTTTCCTGAAATTCTCCGCCGCCAGGTTGAAATCGCCCAGCCATTGATGGCACAACGCCCGATTATAGTACGTCGCGGGATCGTTCGGCTCAAGCGCAATGCACGCATCGAAATCCGCCAGCGCCTCCCGATGGTGTTTCAGATTGTAATGCGCCAGCCCGCGATAGAAATAAATTTCTTCGTCGTCCTTGTCGAGCTCGAGCAGACGAGTAAAGTCGACCACCGCCCCGCGATAATCCTTCGCGTCGAGCCGCGACAGCCCGCGCCAGTAATAAGCCAAATCCTTATCCGCCGGCTTCAACTTGATGTAATGAGTGAACGCCTCGATCGCCGCTCGCGCATTGCCCGCTCCGCGTTGCGCCATGCCCAAATAAAAATGCGATGGCTTGTACGACGGTTCGAGCTCGATCGCCTTCGTGAGATCGGAGACCGCCTTATCAAATTCCTCAATGCGGTTGTACGTCCGACCGCGATATGAGTAGTGCCGCGGCTCGATCTCCTCCGACAACTCGATCGCTCGATTGAAGTCGTCGATCGCCTCTCGAAACTGTTCAAGCTCAAGATGCGATATCCCTCGATAAAAATATCCGATCGAATTCATAGGCGCAAGCTCGAGCGCTTTGGTGAAGTCCGCGATCGCCTCCTCGAAATGTCCTGCGTCGCCCTGCACCGTGCCGCGTTGAAAGTACGCATGCGAATACTCCGCATCGAGCTCGAGCGCGCGATTGACTTCCGCCAACGCCTTCTCGTAATTTTCCAGTCCGTTGTAAACTTTGCTCCGCTGGACGTAAATTTCGGGATTGGTCGGATCAAATTTCGCCGCCGCGTCGAGATCGCGCAAGCCCTTGTCGAATTGACCAAGCGCAACGTACGAGTAGCCGCGATAAAAATATGAGTCGTTGAAGTCGTTCGGATTGCAATCGATCACCTTGGTGAAGTCGCGCACCGCCTTCTTGTATTCGCCGAGCTCATAATAGATCAGCCCGCGACAGTAGTACGCCGCATAAAGCTCCGGGTCGAGCTTGATCACTTTCGAGTAATCGGCGACGCATTTCGGCAGGTCATTCAGCTCGCTGTACATCATCGCCCGATTGAGCAAAAGATCAATGTCCTCGGGAAAACGCTCAAGGCATTTGGAGTAATCGGCGGCTGCCTTCTTGAACGATTTCAGTTCCTTGTAAGCCTCCGCGCGGTTGAAATAATAATCGAGCTCGTCAGGGTCGAGACGGATCGCCTCGGTGAAGTCCGCCACCGCCTTGCGACGATTGCCGAGCTCGGCGCAGCAGACGGCTCGATAAAAATATCCGTCGGCGTACTTGTGATCGAACTCGATGAGCTTGGCGAAGTCGTTCAACGCGCGCCGAAACTCCCCGAGATCGAAATACGCAAACGCTCGATCGATATACGGTTCGGGCTGAGTGGGATCGAGTTTGATCTGCCGAGTGCAACGCGCG
>JAFUXN010000077.1 GCA_017477125.1 Selenomonadaceae bacterium | reverse complement strand
ATCGCCACCTCCGATATATTGTTGCGCGCCTCGTCGCCCATCTGTTGAAGGGAGTACAATATTTTTTTGAGCGTCTCATCATCAATGTCGTCGCCAATGTAGAGGTCCGCCGCCTTCGCGCCCGTGATCATCGGGATCGGCATGCCCTTCAGATTTTTATAACTGTCGATCACCTTGCCGTTCCGATCGAGATCAAGATATCCGTAGTCGCATGCAATCGTCGCGATCGGTTTGCGCTCGACCACTTCGACTTCGAGCGTCGAGGGCAGGCTCCGCCGCACCGTCACTTCCTCAACCCGAAGGTCGTTGCTCAATCGCATCGTGATGTTGTCGGTCTCCAATCGAAAGAGCGGCTCGCCGTAGTAGACGCCGCCCACTCTCATCACGTCGTCGACGGTGAGATAAGTCGCGCCGATCAGTTTGATCTCTCGCAACGTGAACAGCGGCGTGTAAACCATCAGAAACAAGATCAACCCTGTCGTCAGCAGCCAACGCAAGCCGCGCGCCAACCGTCGCCCGCCGCGTCGAGCCGCTTGCGCTCGTCTTCTCGCCCTCGCCATCTGTTCACCTCCTCCCGCCGTCGCGACCGCCTGTCAGAAATTCGCCAGCCTCAATATCCGTTCGCACAGCTCATCAAATTCCATGCCCGCCGCTCGCGCCGCATCAGGCACCAACGAAGTTTCCGTCATGCCCGGCACCGTGTTGACCTCGATCACGTACGGTTCATTCGCATCGTTCAACATCATATCCACGCGCGCCACGCCCGCACATCTGCACACTTCGAATGTCCGTTCCGCCAACGCCTTGATCCGTTCCGTCAGCTCGTCGCTCAACGACGCCGGCACCAGGTGTTGAGACGCGCCTTTCTTATACTTCGTTTCGTAATCGTATCGACCCGTTACCGTCGTGATCTCGATGATCGGGAACGCCTCACAGTGATCCGCGTTGCCCCATACCGCCACCGTCAGTTCGCGCCCCTTGATGAACTCTTCGACCACCGCCTCATCGCCGAACTCGAACGCCGAATACACCGCATTCGTCAAATCCTCCCGACGCTCGACGATGTACACCCCGATGCTCGAGCCTTGCGTCGGCGCCTTCACCACCACCGGGAACCCGAACGTTTGTTCGATCTGCTCCGTCAAATTCTTGTGCTGCTCTCGAAATGCTTTGCGATAGACCACGAACCTCGGCGTCGGAATTTGTTTCGCGATGAAAATTCGTTTCGCCATCACCTTGTCCATCGTCAACGCCGACGCCAATACGTCACTCGACGTGTACGGAATGTTGAGCATGTCGAGCGCGCCCTGCATCTGTCCGTCCTCGCCGTACTTACCATGCACCGCGTTGAACACCATATCGCAACCGACCGCTTTGATGTCCGCTGTGAATGTCGACGGCTTGAGCTCCATGCCCTCGGCGTTGTATCCTCTCGACTGCAATGCGTTGAGGATCGCCGCGCCCGTCCTTCGAGACACTTCCGCTTCCGTCGACGGTCCGCCCATCACCACAACTATCTTTTTGCGATGCTTCAATATATCAACGAGCTCCTCGCCCGTCTTGTAAATGTCGCCCGCGCCCATCGTGATCACCATGTCGCCGTCCTCAACGAGATCGGCAATGAACGACGCAATGTCCTCGCGCTTGGGGATGTACGACACGTTTTGCTCGGTCAGCGCCATCACCTTCTTGAGCACCGACTCGCCGTTGATGCCCTCGATTGGAGCCTCGCCCGCCGCGTAAATGTCGGTCAAGATCAAAATATCGGCGTCGTGGAACGCCGTACCGAACTCGTTGAGCAAAATCTTCGTCCGACTGTAGCGATGAGGTTGAAACACGCAGATCAATCGCTTGGGCTTGGTCTCGCGCGCCGCCTTGAGCGTGGCAGCGATCTCCGTCGGGTGATGACCGTAATCGTCGACCACCCAAATATTTTTGACGATGCCCTTGGTTTGGAAACGACGCTTGGCGCCGCGGAATTTCGATAAGCCGTCGGCAATCCGCTCGAACGAAATGCCGATGTGCATGCCGACCGCAATCGTCGCCAACGCGTTCTCGACGTTGTGCTTGCCATGCGTTTTGAGCTTGACGCGACCGAGAGACGTGCCGTTTTGGAAGACATCAAACTCAACGCCGTCGGTTTTTGTGTCGAGATTGCGAGCGGTGAAATCGGCATCGCGGTCGACGGCGTAGGAAATGATCTTGCGGTCGACGGCTTGAGCGATGTCGACGAGATTTTCATTGTCGAAGCAGAGGACGGCGACGCCCTTCTCGGGATCAACGTTCTCGATGAAATTTTTGAAGGCGGCGCGAATGTTGTCAAGCGTGCCGTAGTGATCGAGATGATCATCTTCGACGTTGGTGACGACCGCGATCGACGGACGGAGTTTCAGAAATGAGCCGTCGCTCTCGTCGGCTTCGGACACGAGATATTCACTGCGTCCGAGAATGGCGCTGGTGCCGAGGTCGGCGCTCTCGCCTCCTATGATGATCGTCGGGTCGACGTCGGCGTTGAACAGCACGAAACCGATCATCGATGTGGTAGTGGTCTTGCCGTGGGCGCCCGCGACGGCGATGCCGGTCTTATCGTTGAGGAGCGCGGCGTTGATGTCGGAACGGTGGAGGAGTTTGATGCCGAGCGTCTTGGCGGCGACGAGTTCAGCGTTGTCGACGGGGATGGCTGAGGAGATCACAACGGCGTCGGCGTCGTTTGGGACGTTGGCTTGGTCGTGACCGACGAAAATTTCGGCGCCGCGAGCGCGGAGAGTGCGCAGAGCAGGAGAATCGGCGCGGTCGGAGCCGGAAATATTATAACCGAGATCGACGAGAATGCGCGCGAGAGGATTCATGCCTGCGCCGCCGATGCCTATGAAATGCAATTTTTTAATGCCTTCGAGGATCAAAGTGTTCACCCCTAAAAATTATTCAACGGCAGTGTAACACAAACTGAAAATAATTTAAAGGGCGGCGGCAAAAAATTTGATAGTGCGGCGAAAAATTTTATGGCGGAGAATAAAAAATGAAGCGCTCGCCTCTGATGCCGGCGGCTCGCTTCCATGTTTTACGTCGGCGGCAAAAATATTTGGGGGCGAAGAAAAAGTTTCGGGGCTGAAAAATTTTTTGGGGGCGGCAAAAATATTTGGGGCGGGATAAATTATTTTGGGACAGAAATATTTTTTGAGCAAAAAAGTTTTTGATCATCGCCGACAGAGAAAAAGGGCGCGCCGCCCCCTTCGAGAGGCGGGCGCCCGATTTTTCCCCGTCGCCCCTTCCATTGCGCCTTCAGATCATTAACGGTTTAGCATCGACCCAAAGGATAAGGGCGAGCCGCCCCATGAGCCGGCGGGCGCCCGTTCTTCTCCCGCCGCCCCATCGGGCTCATTGTACGATAAAATAAAGGGCGGCGCCTTCCACGCGTGGCGCACGCCCTTTTTGTTTCAAAGACAGTAGAAATATTTTCGGGGACAATAGGTTTGCGATTGAAGAAAGTATGAGGGAGAGCCGCCCCATGAGCCGGCGGGCGCCCGTTCTTCACCCGCCGCCCCATCGGGCTCATTATCCGATAAAAGAAAGAGCGGCGCCGTGTTCGCGGGGTGCACGCCCTTTTTATTTCAAAGACAGTAGAAACGGTTTGGAGCAGAAGAAAGGATAGGGCGAGCCGCCGGCGGAACTGGCGGGCGCCCGTCTTTCTCCGTCGCTCCATCGGGCTCATTGTCCGATAAAATAAAGTGCGGCGCCTTCCACGCGGGGTGCCCGCCCTTTTTATTTCAAAGACAGCAGAAATATTTTCGGGGCTAATAGGTTTGCGGTTGAATAAAGATCGGGCGAGCCGCCCCCTTCGAGAGGCGGGCGCCCTTTCTTTCACCGTCACCCCACAACTTTCATCACAGGCACAATGACGTTAATCATCGCCGTCGTCTTCGTCGGCGTCGATCGCAAACTCCAACTGCTCAATCCGTCGAGCACATTCAACCATCAGCCGCGACACAATCTCAACTTCCGTCAGCTCGATAAACCCGTACGCATCCATCACCGCCGCATCGTTCAGATCATGCGCCTCCCTCAGATCGTCGGGCATCATGCTCACGTCGTAGAGCTCCGCCAAACTCATGTCCGCATGCTCCGCTCGAACGTCAAGGATCATCTGCGCCGTATTCTCGATCTCCAACCGTTGAGCTTCCGTCGGATCGCACCACACAAAATTATTATATACGATCGTTTTCGAGTAGCAGTAGCCCGAGCCGAACCGTCCCCCCAACGCTTTCAACCACGCCAGATGCACCTTCGATATCAACACTCCAAATTCGTAAAGCCCCGCCCCCGCGATCATGAACAATTGATCGCCCGCCACCACCGTCGAATCGAGCCAGCCCATCGTGATGTATGGTCGCTTCTCCGATAACACCTTCGGGATCGCGATGAATTTTTCGGGCGTGATCTGTTCTCTGAACAAGTGCGGCTTCCTCGCCAGCCGCCGCGTCTTGATGAACGTGCTCGCCTCTCTGAACCGTTTGACCGCCGCGATCCTTTCAGCCACCAACGGCATCGAATTTATCTCCTCGTCGGTCGCGTCCACCAGCCACAAACACCAGCGCGGCAGATCGTTGACGAACTCCCGCCCCATCATGAACCGTCGAATATATTTCAACGCGCGCGGCTCCCGACGCACAAACTCATCATAGTCTTTCGCCTCGATGATCAAATTCCCGCCGTCCGTCGCCTGATTGCCCCGATGTATCTCCGGCACGTCGCACAACGGCGTTTTCAACCCGCTCACAAATATGTTCGGCGCATCGAGCAGATAACCGTTGATGTTCTCCGCCTCAAACTTCCGGTCGCCCTCGACTATGAACCGCGCTCGATCGCTCCGCGCAGAGCTGAACCCGACGATGATCCCATACAGCCGTTGAACTCGAATGCAATCCTCGATCCACTTGAGCGGTCGATATGCAAAGTCGATGTGTATGTCGAACCGATCGAACAGCGGTTGCCACACCAATTGCGCCTGCTCACTCTGACACAGTGAATCCGTCGCCGCAAACGCCGTTCTCGTCCGCCGCCATTGCATGAGCTCCGCCGCCTTGAAAAACCAGCACGCCGCATAATCGAGCTTGCCCGTCTTGGGGTAGAGCGCGCCGTACTCGTCTCGAAAGATGTCGGCGATCTCCTGCTTCTGCTCCTTCGACTGTTGAGTCATGCCGAGCGATGGCGGGTTGCCGAATATGTAATCAACGCCGTCGGGCACGAGCTCATTCCAATCGAAGGTCAACGCATTGCCGCACACCACGTGCTTGAACGTTTTGATCGACGGCAGTTCGAACGATCGGTTGAGGAGTTTGGACGCCTCGACGGTCGTCATGCAATCGGCGATCCAAAATGCGTTGACGGCGATCTCGATTGCGAAGTCGTTGAGCTCGATGCCGATGAACTGATCGATCGACACTTTGAAATCGGTCGAGCCGAACGCCGCCAAAATTTTATTCTCCAATCGGCGGAGGCTGATAAAGGTTTCAATACTAAAAATGCCGGCACCGAAGGCTGGATCGAAGAACTTCAGTGCGGCAATTTTATTTTGGAGCGCGAGCAGTTTGGATTTTCTGTTGCGGCATTGCTCGAACTCCTCATTGAGCTCGTCGAGGAACAACGGATCGATGAGCCTGTGAATGTTTTGCGTCGAGATGTAGTGAACGCCCTCGAGCTGAGCGGCGTTCGGATTGACGATCGATTCGACCAGCGAGCTCAACACCGTCGGGCTTATCGCCGTCCAATCGAAACCGAAGATGCTGTTGTCGATCCGATCGCGCAGATCGTTGATGAGATCGATTGGAAACTCCTGCAGACATTGATCGGCTTTCTTTCGACTGAACAGATCGGTCTCGACGGCGTAAGTGCAGAACACCGTTCTTATGAATGCGCGCTCGATGTTTGGTTCGGGGTGGTCGTGAGCGAACTCTTTATAAATCGTGCCGAGGAACCGATCGAATATGGTCGAGAGCCTTGATATGCGGTAATGCCTTCGAACGTTTGTCATGATGATTTCCCGAGCTCGAATGCTTTACGATTGAGCTCCAAAAATTTCTTGGGGACGCATGCGGCGAGCGACTGTTGCCAAGCGTCTTCGGGAATATCGAAGTAATGAGAGAGGCGTCCGAGCAGAACGATGTTGACCGCCTTGACTGAACCGGCTTGTTTGGCGAGCGACAGGCAATCCATTGCATCGATCTTGAAACCTTTGGCTCTGATCTTGTTGACGAGGTCGGCGGGGTATTTGGCGGCGCCGGTTATGACGGGCATGGGATCGATCTGTTGAGTATTGGTGACGATCTGACCTTCGGGCTTAAGGTATTCGAGCCAACGGGCGGTCTCAAGGATTTCGAACGAGACGATGAAATCTGCGGCGCCCTTGTCGACGAACGGGGAATAAACTTTATCGCCGAAACGTACGTAAGTGATGACGGAACCTCCGCGCTGGCTCATGCCGTGCACTTCGCTGACCTTGACGTCGAAGTTCTGACCGACGAGCAGGTGACCGAGGATCTTGCTTGCGAGCAGAGAGCCCTGTCCCCCGACGCCGACGATGATGATGTTCTTGGTTTCCATGTTGAGCCTCCCTAAGTTTGATGGAGAGATTTTATAACGTTTTGGGCGAAGTGTCGAGTAAAATTTTTTTCAACCGCCCATGAGTTGATTTATATAAATTTGCATGGTACAATAAAATTGCACATGAACCGGAAGGGAGTGAGTCGAGTGCCCAACTTTTATTTTCAAAAGAGGATCAAGGAGTTGAGAGAGCATAAAAATTTGAGTATGCAACAGCTTGCCATCTCAATGGGCGTTACAAAGAGCCGAGTGAATATGTGGGAGAACAATGGCACGGTGCCACGCATGGACATTCTGATCAAGTTGGCGAATCATTTTGGAGTGACGACTGATTATCTGCTCGGCAACGATGCCGGCAGCGAATTATCTTCCGACAACAAACGGCTCCGTTTTTTACAGCGCAACCTCGGCAAGTTGAACGAAAAGGAACTCGCACAGGCGGAAGGAATGTTGAGGGCAGTCTTTACGGATATTTTTAACAGCGAGGACGATGAAGATGACGATATCTGATAACACTCCGTCTGCGGATTACAAAAAAGTTTATGCCGTCGCCAACGAATTTTTGGCTGCTTCTCGTTTCATCACGAGTTTCCCGTTCAAAGTCAAAAACTTTTTGGAGGAACAATCGGACATAAAGGTAAGCTCTTTCTCAAAAGCAGGCAAATATGGTGTCGACATCTCATTATTCGGGAGCAAATCGGCAATCATCATCGAGCAATGGGGCGCATACATCGTATTTTACAATCAAGATGAGCCGGCATATCGGATAAGGTTTTCGATCCTTCACGAGTTCGGTCATTATATCCTCGGTCACACAACGGATTTGAAAGAAATCGATCCGCTTTATGGGAAACAAGAATTGGAGGCAAATTGTTTTGCGGCGCAAATGCTCATGCCCGAACAACTTCTGCGTGAATGTAGGAGTCGAGGAAAAAATTTAAATGCCGACTTCATAATGCAAGCGTTTGGCGTGTCTCGCGAGGCTGCCCAAAAAAGAGTAACCACTCTCGCCAAAACTAAGTTCGATTGGCGCTCGAGAGAGGAAAAGGAATATGACGATATCATTCTTCTAAAGTACTCCTCGACACTTGATCAGATTGCTCCCAAGAGAGTTGTATATGATTTGAGTTGGGATTTGGAAAGGCAACGCGAGCGCGATTCATGGTTATCGATGAGATGGTGAGGCATATTGTATGAGAAACGAACTGTCAATTGAAGAACGTCTCAAAATTTCTCGCCCCGTCATTGGCGAGCACAATCGTGATCGGTTTGGCGTTCCCGTGATAAAAAGAGTCACGGAAGATATGATTGACTTCCGAAGTATTAGACCGTTAAACATTCAAAATCTGTCCCGGAAAAACAATAACACCGACAAACTTGTGTTGCCTTTTGCGTATGACGAGCGGCTGGCGCGTTTTTGGAATGAGCCTTTAAAATACATACCGCTCTTTCAATCGTCTTATGCGGTCGCGACTCTCGATTTCAGTATCCGTGAAAACATGGCATTTCCGGAGTACCTGCACAACATTTATAAAAATCGTTGGTTGGGTTGCCTCTGGCAAGACTACGGGATCACGACAATACCGACCGTGGGGTGGACAACCGAAGAATGGGATGATTTAAGTTTCAGCGGCGTGGAGCGAGAGTCGGTTATCGTGATTTCAACACTCGGTTGCAAACGAAATCCCGAATACTTTATGCGGGGCTACAATGAAATGATTTATCGTCTCGCGCCGTCGTTGATCATCGTATACGGCGACATGCATTCGGAAATGACGGGGCGATTTATAAATTTTAAATACAAAGAGTCATTTCAGCCCAAGATTGCGAACTGCAGCCAAACAGTCTTATTCGATGTTGCGCCGATTTTTGAGGTGAGGAGGTAATTTTATGGGAAGTCGAGCGTCGTTTAAAAGTGCAGGAGGGGGTGACTTTACTTTTGTGGAAAACGGGCAAACTTACCGCACGATCGGAGGATTCGACAATCTGAGAGTTTTGATCAAAGAAAAAGGCTCTGTCAAGGCTCCCGAGTTTTCTCACACAGAAAACAGAATCTACGCTGTCGTTCAAAAAGGAGTACTAAAACATCTTGTGTATTATGACGAGAAACACAGGCAAGCAGTTTCGATCGATTTAACGCATTCGCACCACGGAGTTCAACCGCATAAGCACATATACTTGGATCACTCGGACAAAGGAATTCCAATCTCGGCGGAAGAACAACGCTTGGTCGACAGAGTAAAGAAGGAGTTCAATTTAAAATGAGGATCAACGAATATGACAGCATCAATCAATTCATTTACGAGTACGATAGAGGTCGCCGTCCGTCCGACGAAACGCACGATCAACGATTCATGGGTATTGAGTTTTTGCACGACGGCGTTTATTACAGAATGTGTCGCGAGCCTCTGCCGGACGATGCCGATGATGATATGCAGAAAGTCTACGGTCCGGACGATATCAAGCCGGGATATTATCAAGTGTACATCATGCACTGCGAGAAAAGCGGTTATCCCGGCGCCGACGAGTTTGAAACGGTGGGCATCTTCGATGACATTTACGATCTGTTGGATAACTGCATCATCGGAGGCAAGTTTTTCAGAGACGTTATCATGGACGACGCCACCGAAATTCTTGGCAAGGATTAGAAAATGGCATCATTGAAGTGCAGCGGGTGCGGTTACGGCATTCATTACCACGACGAGCCCGACGACACCGAATATATTTTTTGCGAGCTGTCCAAGTGGGAAGCGTTGGAAGAAGAAAATATGGTGTCGGGTTGGTTGGAATTTGAACACGACAACACCTTTGTTTACGCGTGGAAGTGCGCCGAGTGCGGGACGTTTGCGTTCTTCGACAGGGGCGGGCGCGTCACCGGAGTTTATACTCCCAACAAAGAATTGTCGTCCGAGCCCATGCTCGAGCCCGTTGAGTTCGGACTGTTCTTCGACGATATACTTTGGTACGACATCACCGAGCAGGACATTCCCGCGTCGGAGATACTCAAAAAGTATCCGCAGAATTTGTGGCTGATGAAGAACGACGACGAGATGAGAGTTTATGAGGATCGGGCACGGACAAAGTGCTTGAGGCAATACCGTCGCATGCCGATCGGATCAGATTGATTCGGCTGAAGTTATAAATTGAGCGCGGCGCCGAGGTGGGGCGGCGCTTTTTTATTGCGTCAAGCGTTGATACATGGACATCAACGACGAGACGATCTCCGATTCCGTCAACGAGGGGGCGAAGCCGTACGCAGAGAGCACCGCCAAGTCATTCGCCTCGTGCGCCGCGCGGAGCTCGACAGGCATGAGGTTTGGATCGTAGAGGGCGGCGAGCGTCCAATCGGGATACAGAGCTCGAGCGTCGAGAATGCGTTGAGCCGTCTGCTCGATCTCTACCGTCCGCCCGCACCACGGAAAATTATTGTACACCACATGCGCCGAATAGTTGTATCGCATCTCAAGGCGCCCGCACACCACGCTCGTCCATGCCATGTGGGTCGACGACTCCAGCACTCCAAAGTGAAACAGATCGGCATTGGGGATGATCTGAACTCTGTCCGTCACGATCGCTTCGTCGTCAATGAATCCCATCGGAATATATTTTCGGTTCTCCGATGAAACTCTCGGCACCAAGATTGCGGTCGGCGGATTTAACTGTTCGCGGAAAAGGTGAGGCGTCGCCGCCAACTTTCGTGCGCCGGCATCACGACTTTTCAGCCGCGTTTGTCGACAGCCTTCAACCCGTTGAGTTATCAAAGGCAATTGAAGATCGTCCGCCGTCGCGTCCACCAACCACAAACACCAACGCGCCTTCCCGTTGAGAAATTCTTCGGCGCCGATCAACCGTCGGATAAATTTTTGAGCGCGGGGCTCGCGTCGAATAAACTGAGCATAGTCGTCGGCTTCAATAATTAAATTGCCGCCGTCCGTCGCCTGATTGCCGCGCCGCATCTTCGGCACGTCGCAGATCGGTTTTGTTCGACTGTCAATTAAAATGTTCGGACCGTCGAGCAGATAGCCGTTGATGTTCTTCGCCACGATCTTCTTGTCGCCGTCATAAATGATCTTCGGACGGTCGTTTGGAGCATGGCTGAACCCCACGATCACACAATGCACCGCCGCCATGTCCTCCGATTCGCTCAACCATCGGAACGTCCGTCGAGCAAAGTCAATGTGGGCGTCAAGCACCTTCCACAACGGCGCAACCTGCTCGCCTTGAGTGATAGAATTGGTGGCAACCAGCGCCGCGCGAGTTCGATTGCCAACCATGAAGTCGGCGGCACGCTTAAACCAGCAGGTGACGTAATCGAGCGGCTTGAGTTCTTTGCA
Organism: Selenomonadaceae bacterium; assembly: GCA_017477125.1. Lineage (GTDB taxonomy): Bacteria > Bacillota > Negativicutes > Selenomonadales > Selenomonadaceae > Quinella. Next base: position 16,171 of record JAFUXN010000077.1, on the reverse strand, counting down.
AACGGAGAGAACGTCGGCGCGCTGTTGAGCGGTCTGATATCGATTGCCGACGAACGGCGGGTTGCCGAGCACGTTATCGACGCCGCGCGGAGCGATCTCTTTCCAGTCGAGCCTCAACGCATTGCCCTCGACGATGTGAGCGGCGCTCGTCAACGGCAGAAAGTTGATGTCCTCATGGATAATCATCTCGGTCTCCTGCAGCATCTGATTCTCCGCGATCCACATCGCCGTTCGCGCCACCGCCACCGCAAAATCATTGACCTCGATGCCGTAGAAGTTTTCGATCGACACTCGGATCGAACATTGAGCGCCCAAACCGTAGAGCTCTCTGATGATCTCGTTCTCGAGCCGACGCAACGACAGATATGTTTCGGTCAAGAAGTTGCCCGATCCGCATGCGGGGTCGAGGAAGGTCAGCGACGCCAGCTTGAATTGAAACTTTTCGAGCTCGCGACGCCGATTCGCCTTCCGCCGACGCTTGATCGATTGAAACTCCTCATGGAGCGCTTCCAAAAACAGCGGGTCGATCACCTTGTGGATATTCTCAATCGAAGTGTAATGCATGCCGCCGGCTCGACGCGTGATCGGATTGAGCGTTGATTCGAAGAGGGCGCCGAAGATGGTGGGGCTGATGCCGCTCCAATTGAAATCTCTTGCGCTCGACAGCAGCCAATGAGCACTCTCGGTTGAGAAGTCGGGGATCGGGTCGTCGCCCGCAAACAGAGCGCCGTTGACGTAAGGGAAGGCGGCAAGCTCCGCGCGGAGGTCGGGGTCGCGACGGTCGACGGGCGTATCGAGGACGTTGAACAGATCGATGAGAGCCTGCCGACGGTCGGTTGAGTGTCGAAGGTATGCGGTGAACTGATCGCGTTCGAAGATGAATGAGTCCTCGGCGTAAAGACAGAAGACGAGGCGGACGCAGAGTTTATTGAGCGTGACGGGATCGGTGTCGCCGAAAGAACGGTAGATGAGCCCGACGAGTTCGCCCGCCTGCTTTGAAATCTTGAGCGCGGGATTGACATTCTCATCGTTGGGATCGATCAGGAAGTTGAGACGCGTAAACTCATGAGTGAGCCGCTCGATCGCAATGACGTTCGGCTGATACGATTGGTCACGCCGTTGATGATATCGATCCATGTCATAGATGCGCAGCTCGACGAAATTGCACACGACGATCCATCGCGGGCGTTGAGAAAACGGAAGCGCATAAGCATACCTCAACGCCTGCTCGAACGGATTGAGAAAAGCACCGTCGGATTGACGAGCGGACTTGTCGAGATCGATCCCGCGCGACTTCTGCTCGATCAAAACCTTCGTCGCGCCGATCCAACCGTCGATGAAACACTTATGATCGTCAACGTCGATCGGAATCTCAAACCGAATGAACTTGGCGGGCTCATCGATGCCGAGCGCGCGGATCAGCTCGAGCCAAAACGTTTGAGCATCGGACTTCTCATTGCCGCGCGCCTTCCAATCGTCGACGAAATGCCTGAGCGCGTCGTTCATGTTGATGCGAAAGCCTTCTTGGGGCAGAGTTGAGAGCACACGCCGCAGCCCACGCATTGAGTTTGATCGACGACCGCCTTGCCCTCGACCATCGAGATCGCGGGACAACCGATCTTCATGCACGACTTGCACCCGATGCATTTACTCTTGTCGACGATCAACGGCGCCTTGTGCTTGACGGTCTTGAGCAGCGCGCACGGACGACGCGAGATGATAACCGACGGCTCCTCCGCCGCGAGCTCCTCTTTGATCGCCTCGTCGCACGCCTTGAGATCGTACGGGTCGACCACGCGAACGCGGTTGATGCCCATCGCTCGACACAGCGCCTCGAGATCGATCTTGCCTGCGGGATCGCCCTTGATGTTGAGCCCCGTCGTGGGGTTTTGTTGATGCCCCGTCATGCCCGTGATCGAGTTGTCGAGTATGATCACCGTCGAGTTCGATTGATTGTAAGCGACGTTCGCCAGCCCCGTCATGCCCGAATGCATGAACGTCGAGTCGCCGATCACCGCGACGGTTTTCGATTCCGATTCGCGACCGAGCATCTTGTTGAAACCATGCGTGGCGCCGATCGATGCGCCCATGCACAACGTCATTTCGATCGTCGCGAGCGGAGGGACGGCGCCCAACGTATAACAGCCGATATCGCCGAGCACCGTGCACTTGCGCTTCTTCAATGAGTAGAACAGCCCGCGATGAGGACAGCCCGCGCACATCACGGGAGGACGCATCGGGATTTCGTCATCGAGCTTCACTCCGCGCGGAACCGATCGACCAAACGCCTCAGCGATCATGTTTTGAGAGAACTCATCGATCATCGGCAGGAGATTTTTGCCCTCGACCGTCAAGCCGAGCGAACGGACATGCGTTTCGATGATCGGGTCGAGCTCCTCAACCACGACCAGCCGCTTGACCTTCGATGCGAACGTTTTGATCAGCTCGATCGGCAACGGATTGATCAGCCCGAGTTTCAATACGCTTGCCTCGTCGCCGAACACCTCTTTGACGTATTGATAACACGTCGACGAAGTGATGATCCCGAGCTCCGTCGAGCCCCACTCGATCCGATTGAGCGGCGTGGTCTCCGCGTACTCGATCAGCTTCCGCGTCCGCGCCTCGACGATCGGATGACGGCGCTTCGCATTGCCCGGCATCATGACATACTTCGCGATATCCTTTTGATACTGCCGGACGTGCTCAACGCGTTCGCCCGTCTCGACGATCGATTGCGAATGAGCCACGCGCGTGCACATCTTGATCAGCACCGGCGTATCGAACTGCTCCGACATGTCGAATGCCAACTTGGTAAACTCGAGCGCTTCCGCCGAATCCGAAGGCTCGAGCATGGGAACCTTCGCCGCGATCGCATAGTGCCGACTGTCCTGCTCGTTTTGCGACGAGTGCATGCCCGCGTCGTCGGCGACCACCACCACCAGCCCCGCGTTCACTCCTGTGTAAGACATGGTGAACAACGGATCGGCGGCGACGTTCAAACCCACATGCTTTTGACCGCAAAACGATCTCCGTCCCGCCAGCGACGCGCCGAATGCCGCTTCCATCGCCGACTTCTCGTTGGGCGCCCACTCGCAATAAATCTCATCATACTTGACTGCCTGCTCGGTTATCTCTGTCGACGGCGTGCCCGGGTAACTCGATACGAAGGCTGCTCCCGCTTCGTAAAGTCCTCGTGCGATCGCCGCGTTCCCCAACATCAATGCCTTCATCTAAGCTGCTCCTTTACAACCAAAAATTTTTTTGCTAAGATAATCGCCGCCGACATTATACTCAAGTTTTTGGAAAGAGGCTAGTCAATGGAAAGATATTTTCAGGAGGAGATCGAACGCGCGCCGCTCGAAAAGATTCGCGAGTGGCAAAATGAAAAATTCCTCCGTCAAGTGAAGCATGTGTGGGATAACGTCGGGTACTATCGAAACAAGATGCAAGAGGCGGGCGTGTCTCTCGACGACATCAAATCGATCGACGACATCGGCAAGCTGCCGTTCCTCACCAAAGCCGATCTCAAGGCGGCATATCCGTACGGATTGTTGGCGGTTCCTCTGAAGGATTGCGTGCGCATTCAATCGACGTCGGGCACCACCGGCAAGCGCGTCGTCGCATTCTACACTCAAGAGGACATCGACATGTGGGAGGAGTGCACCGCGCGAGCGATCGTTGCGGCGGGCGGCACCAATGAGGACGTGGTTCAGGTCTCATACGGCTACGGCTTATTCACCGGCGGTCCGGGTCTCGACGGCGGTTCTCATAAGGTCGGTTGCTTGACGATCCCGACCAGCTCCGGCAATACCGAGCGGCAGATCATGTTCATCATGGATTTGAGCGCGACGATCCTCTGTTGCACGCCGAGCTATGCGGCGTACCTCGGCGAGACGATGAAGGAGATGGGCTACGGTCCCGACGACATTCCGTTGAAGGCGGGCATCTTCGGCGCCGAAGCATGGTCTGAGGAGATGCGTCGCGACATTGAGAAGGTGCTGGGCATCAAAGCATTCGACATCTACGGCTTGACGGAGATCAGCGGTCCCGGCGTGTCGTTCGAGTGCAATGAACAGCGCGGCATGCACATCAACGAAGATCATTTCTACGCAGAGGTTATCGATCCCGACACGGGCGAAGTTTTGCCCGAGGGTGCTCAAGGCGAATTGGTCTTCACGTCGCTCGACAAGAAGGCGTTCCCTCTGTTGAGATATCGGACGCGAGACATCTGCACGCTGACCAGAGAGAAATGCTCCTGCGGTCGAACCCACATTCGCATGACCAAACCGCGCGGACGTTCCGATGACATGCTGATCGTTCGCGGCGTCAACGTCTTCCCGAGCCAGATCGAGACGGTGCTGCTCAACAACGGATATGCGGCGAACTATCAGATCATCGTCGGTCGAGTGAACAACACCGATACCCTCGACGTGCACGTTGAAATGACCGCCGACATGTTCACCGATAACGTGGGCGAGATTCAAGCGCGCAAGAAGGTGCTCGAAGACGGCATGCGTTCGATGCTGGGCATCAAGGCGAAGGTCACGCTGGTCGCGCCCAAATCGATCACCCGTTCGGAAGGCAAAGCCGTTCGCGTCATCGATAATCGCAAGATATAATCGGGAGGTGCAGTTATGAGCGTCAAACAGGTATCGGTGTTCCTCGAGAACAAGCCCGGCACCCTCAATAAGCTCACCAAGGTTCTCGCCGATCACGACATCAACATCAGAGCGCTGTCGCTTGCCGACACCAGCGAGTTCGGCATCGTGCGCATGCTCGTCGGCGACGTGTTTAAGACCACCAACGTGCTCAACGAGGCGAATTTCGTCGCGATCTTCACTCCCGTGCTCGTCTATACGATCTCCGACGAGGCGGGCAGTCTCGATCAATTGCTGCAGAAGTTCACCGAGGAGAACGTCAACATCGAATACATGTACGCGTTCGCCGGCAAGAAGAAGGCTTACATGATATTCAAGGTCAGCGACCCGAAGGCGTCAGAGATCAAACTGATCGCGCGCGGGCTTCGCTCCCTCACTCAAGAGGAACTCGACGAAGTCTGATCGATCCGATCATCGGCAATAAAAAAGAGGGCGACAGCCATGCGCTGCCGTCCTTTTTTGATCTCCAATCGTCACCAATGATATTTCTCGCCGCGAATGATCTTGAACGCCCGATAGATCTGCTCGACCAGGATCACTCGCGTCATCTGATGGGTGAACGTCATGCGCGACAGGCTCAATCGGAAGTCCGCCGCCTCTCTCAATCGATCGCTGATCCCGAACGCCCCGCCGATTACAAACGTCCATTGGCTCTTGCCCTCGACCATCAACGTCTCGAGCGTCGACGCAAATTCTTCCGACGACAGTTCAACTCCCCCGACGTCGAGCACGCACAACCAAGCGTCTTTCGGCACCAACGACAAAAGCCGCTCGCCCTCGTCGTCGATCGTTCTCTGCTCCGGCACTTCTCTGATCCCGACGGTTGCGAACGGTTTCAGTCGCTTGACGTATTCGGCGACGGCTTCAACTAAAAATTTTTCCTTGAGCCGTCCGATTGTCAACAAGGTTATCTTCATGCTCACTTGGGTTGGCTGACGTAACTGCGGTTGGGCACGCGCTCCCATTGCACTTCGTTGACGGCGACGCCGTTCTTGATCGAGTACGCCGACGCAATACCCGCCGCCTCTCCAATGCTCATGCACGTCAATTGAATGCGCATCGACGCTTGCAAGATGAAACTCGCGCTGATGCATCGACCCGCCACGATCAGATTGCCGATCCGATCACTCACCAACGAGCGGTACGGTATCTCATAAAAACCTCCGCGCGGAAGTTTCTCGCTGATCTTCTCGCCGTGCGCATCGATAAACCACGCCGTCCGCGCCACCGCGTCGGGGAAGCGGCTCTGGTTGTGGTAGTCGTCCTCAACCAAATAATATTTCCCAAGTATGCGCCACGACTCCCGCGCCCCGAGCATCACAGCCTCGCGCGCAATGTACGCATGCTCAAAGCCCGGCAGATGTTTGATCAGATATTTGCTGATGTCTCGAATCATGCGCCGCCCGTACGTCACCGCCTTGCTGTACTCGATCGGATCGGTCGAACGGAATTTGATCGGTATCTCGGGGCAGTTCATCGACATCGTCCCGTCCTTGCCGATGATCGTGTACGCCTGCATGTATTCGGCTTCTTCTTGAGTGATCTCGCCGCTCTCGACGCCGCGCGCCATGAGCTCCTCGAGCTTGTAACGTTGAGTTCGATGCATCGCCTCTGCGATCTCGAAATGCGGCAACTTACTCTTGCACCAATCTTCCTTGAGCTTGACGGCGACATATTTATACAACTTCGGAAGATCGATGCCGCCCATCTCAAATCGAAAACTCATCGGCTGATTGTTGCCCGTCTTCTCGTAGCCGCGTTCGGACGGCACGCCCACCGCTCGAGCAAGATAAGCGTCGCCCGTCGCATCGACAAACACTTTCGAGCGAACGGCGGCAAGCCCCTCGATAGTCTGAACGATCACCGTCGTGATCCGATCGCCGTCGACCAACGCATCAACCAGCGTCGCATTGTAGAGAATATCAACGCCCGCGTCGGCGCAAAGTTCATCGTAAATGAGCGACAACGTTTCGGGATTCGTCCACACCTGTCCCGTCACCTTGTCATCGTAATCGATCCCATGATCGAGCAACTGCTGCTTGATGATCTTGACGTAGGGCGTATCGCTGTCGGGCGCAAACGTTTGCATGCACGGAATGACATCGCCGAGCACCGCCAGCCCTCCGAGCGCGATCCCCTTCTCGATCAAAACCGTCGCGGCTCCGTTCTTGGCGGCGTTGATGGCGGCGGCTGCTCCCGCGGGTCCTCCTCCGCACACGCACACATCGGCATCGAACAACAACGGCACATCTCTATCGGCATAACGGATCGTTGAGCCCGACGCCGCCTGTGCCCTCGACGGTTTGATCCGATCACTCAACAGTGTCCCGACCGCCGCGGCGCCCGCCAACTTGAAAAAATCTCTTCTCGATATCGGTAACAGCATTTATTTCACTCCTCACTTCGGTTGACTGACGTAACTTCGGTTGGGCACTTGATCCCATTGCACTTCATTGACCGCTATATTATTTTTGATCGCATAAGCCGACGCGATGCCCGCCGCCTCGCCCATGCTCATGCATGTCAATTGAATGCGCACCGACGCCTGCGCCGCAAAGTCCGCGCTGATGCATCGACCCGCCACTGCCAGATTGCTGATCAGATTAGTCACCAGCGCTCGATACGGCACTTCATAAAATCCGCCCTTGGGAAACTTACGTCGAAGTTCGAGATCAACATCATGGATATCAATCGGATAAGCCGTCCGCGCCACCGCATCGGGGAATCGGCTCTGCTCATAATAATCTTCTTCCGTCAACAGGTACTTGCCTCGAATGCGCCACGACTCCCGCACTCCCATCAACGTCGCCTCTCGAGCTATGTACGCGTGTTCGAAGCCGGGCATGTTTTTGATCAGGAAGTTCGCCATGCGACGCATCATCTCTCGTCCGTGGCTCACCGCTTGGCTGTAACTGATCGCGTCCGTCGCGCTGTACTCCGACGGCAATTGCGGCAAGTTCATCGACATCGTCCCGCGCTTGCCCAAAATCGTGAACGCTTGGAAATATGCCAAATCCTCCTGCTCGAGTTCGCCGCGCGCCAGCCCGCCTTCGAAGATCGGCGCGGTCTTTTTGGTCTTGGCGATCTCGAGGTACGGCAGCTTTGCCCAACTGCTCCACTCGTCATGAAGTTTGCCGACTATGAATTTATACAGCTTCTTGACATCGATGCCGCCCATCTCAAATCTAAAACTCATATGTTGATTTCGACCCGTCTTCAACGAGCCGCGCTTTGTCGGCACGCCCGCTGCCCGAGTAAGGTAAGCGTCGCCCGTCGCGTCAATGAATATCTTGGCATTGATCGCGAAGAGACCTCCAATCGTCTGAACGAGCGCCGTCGTGATCCGATTGCCGTCAGTGATCGCATCGACCAACGTCGCATTGTAGAGAACATCGACGCCCGCGTCGGCGCACAGATCATCGTAAATCTCGCTCAACACTTCGGGATTGAACCACATCGTGCTTTGACCGGCGTTGTCACCGGGATTGATCCCATGCGCGACGAGCTGATCGCCAATCTCTTTGATGTAAGGCGTAACACTGTCGCTGACCCTGACGCCCATCATCGGGTACACACAACCGAGCACCGCCAGCCCGCCAAGCGCGATCCCCTTCTCGATCAAAACCGTCGCGGCTCCGTTGCGAGCGGCGTTGATGGCGGCGGCAGTTCCCGCGGGTCCTCCTCCGCACACGCATACATCGGCATCGAAGAGGATCGGCACGTCGCGATCGGCATAACGGATCGTTGCGCCCGACGCCGCCCGCGCCTTCGACGGTTTGATCTGATCACCGATCAACGTCCCGACGGCGGCGGCTCCCGCCAGCTTGAAAAAATCTCTGCGCGATATCGGCAACAGCATTTACTTCACTCCTCACTTCGGTTCACTGGCGTAACTTCGGTTGGGAACCCGATCCCATTGAACTTCGTTGACCGCAATATTATTTTTGAGCGCATACGCCGACGCAATGCCCGCCGCCTCGCCCATGCTCATGCACGTCGGCTGAATGCGAACAGACGCTTGCGCCGCAAAGTCCGCGCTGATGCATCGACCCGCCACGATCAAATTCGAAATCCGATCCGTCACCAGCGATCGATATGGCACCTCATAAAATCCGCCCTCGGGAAGTTTACGCCGAAGATCGAGCTCAACATCATGAATGTCGATCGGGTAAGCCGTCCGCGCCACCGCGTCGGGGAATCGGCTCTGCTCATAGTAATCTTCTTCCGTCAGCATGTACTTGCCTTCGATCCTCCACGACTCCCGCGCCCCCATCAACGCCGCCTCTCGAGCAATGTACGCGCGTTTGAACCCCGGCATATTCTTGATCAAGAAGTTCGCCAGCCGACGCATCATCGCTCGTCCGTGGCTCACCGCTCGACTGTAGCCGATCGCGTCGGTCGCGCTGTACTCCGACGGCAGTTGCGGCATGTTCATCGATACCGTCCCGCTCTTGCCGACCATCGTGATCGCTTGAATGTAAACGATATCGTCTTGCTCGAGCTCGCCGCGCGTCACGCCACTTTCGAAGATCGCCGCGGTCTTCTTGGTCTTGGCAAATTCAAAATAGGGCGGTCTGTTTTTGCAAAAATCATCCTTGAGCTTGATGACGATGTACCTGTAAAGTTTATTGAAGTCGATGCCGCCCATCTCGAATCGGAAACTCATATGCTGATTGCGACCCGTCTTCGCCGAGCCTCGTCTCGCCGGCACACCCGCCGCCCGAGCAAGATAAGCGTCGCCCGTCGCGTCTATGAATATTTTCGAGCGAACGGCGGCAAGCCCCGCAATCGTCTGAACGAGCGCCGTCGTGATCCGATCGCCATCAACGATCGCATCAACCAACGTCGCGTTGTATAGGACATCGACGCCCGCGCTCGCGCAAAGCTCATCGTAAATCTCGCTCAGCACCTCGGGATTGAAACAGATCGCGCCCTCGGCGCCCTTGCCCGATCGATCGTCGAAGTCGATCGCATGCTCGAGCAGCTTCTCGCAAACTTCAAAAATGTAGGGGGTGACGCTGCCGTTGACCTTGGCAGGCATCATCGGATAGACGCAACCGAGAGTCGCCAGTCCGCCGAGTGCAATGCCTTTCTCGATCAAAACCGTCGAGGCTCCGTTGCGAGCGGCGTTGATGGCGGCGGCTGCTCCCGCGGGTCCTCCTCCGCACACGCACACGTCGGCATCGAACAACACCGGCACATCTCGATCGGCATAACGGATCGTTGCGCCCGACGCCGCCCGCGCCTTCGATGGCTTGAGCCGATCGCCGATCAACGTACCGACCGCGGCGGCTCCTGCCAGCTTGAAAAATTCTCTGCGCGAGATCGGCAACAGCATGCTCATCACCCCATCGCTCAATCGAAAAATCTATCAGCCCGCGTCGTTGGACATCTGCGGCATCTCTTCCAAAGTGATCTCAACTTCCGTCTCAACGCCGTCGCGCTCATACTTCACTTTGACCTTGTCGCCAACCTTATGCGCCGCCACCTCGTTGCGGACGTCGCCCACCGAGTTCACTTCCTTGCCGTCGATGGCGAGAATGACATCGCCGCGTTGCAAGCCCGCTATCCCCGCGGGAGCATTGAGCCCCACTCTGAAGATGTACACGCCGCGATCGATCGTCAGCTGATAACCGTAGCGAGCCGCCGTCGGCTTGTCGAAGATCGTAACGCCCAGGTACGGGCGAGCCACGTAGCCCTTCTGCATCAGCTCGTCGATGATCGCCTGCACGGTATTGATCGGAATCGCAAAGCCCATGCCCTCAACGCCGTCCGCCGACAACTTTGCGCTGTTGATCGCTATGATCTCACCGTCGGCATTGACCAGCGCACCGCCCGAATTGCCGGGGCTGATCGCCGCGTCGGTCTGGAACAACTTCACTCGACGATCGCTGAGCTCGAGCGTACGGTTGAGCGCACTGATCACGCCGACCGTCACGCTGCCTTGAAACTCAAGCCCCATCGGATTGCCGATCGCTATCGCGGGCTCGCCCACCACCACATCATCGCTGTTGCCAAACTTCGCCGTCGGCAAATCCTTCGCATCGACCTTCACCACCGCGATATCGGTCATGTCGTCGGCGCCAACCAGCTCCGCATTGAGAGTTCGACCGTCGGCAAGCGACACGATCAGTTCACGCGCGCCCTCGATCACATGATTGTTGGTGACAATGTAGCCGTCGCTCTTGAAAATGACGCCGGAGCCCACGCCCTCGGTCTCGAAACGACGATTGAAGAAATCGCGCGCGACCGCCTTGTTGGTGATGCCCACGACCGCGGGTCCGACGGTATTGGCAACGCGCACGGCGGGAGTGTTCCGCGCGGAGGACATTCTTGCGGCGGCGGCTTCAGCCTCGGCGCGTTCCTCCTTGCGCTCGGCGGTGATCGATTTGGGTTCGGTATTCTTGGTGGCAACCTCGACGGAGGGCTCGGTGCTCGCAGCACTCGATTCGGTCTCGCTTCCGCCGATCGGATTGCCGGCGATATCGGTAGTACAGCCGCTCAGCGACATCGTTGAGATCATCAACGCCGCGAGGATGGCTGCAGTTTTTTTCTTCATTACTGTTCAACTCCTTTGCGCTCCAATTGTAAGTTTGCACCCAAAAAAAATCAAGCCCTTGGGGCTTTTATCGAGATAAAACAAAACAGCCAAGCACCGAATGCTTGACTGCGTTCATGGAGATTTTTTTCGTTCGAGCTTGCGTCGAGTCATTTCCTGTACGAGCTCGACGGCGCCTCTTCCCATGCCAAGCTCGCGAGCAATCTCCTCGACGGTTTTGCCCTCCAACAACAAATTTTTGATCTTCATCGCATTTGGTTCCGAGCCCGCTGCCGCTCTCGACGGTTGAGATTGTTGAGTCGGCTGAGTCGGTTGCACCGAAGGTTGAACCGTTGCTTGACGCGGTTGCGCCGTCGTCTGACGTTGAGCCGTTGCCGTCGCCGTCGGTCTCGATTGTTGAGCAGTTGCCTGACGCGGTTGCGCCGTCGCCGCGGGACGTTGAGCCGTCGCCGTTGGTCTCATAGGTTGAGCCGTCGTCGAACGCTGAGCCGTTGCCGTTGGTCTCGACTGTTGAGCCGTCGTCTGACGTTGAGCCGTTGACGTCGAGCGTTGAGTCGTCGTCGTTGATGTTCGAGACGGTTGAGCTCCTCGTCGCGATTCGATCTTGACGGGCTCCGCCTCCACGACTTTTGCCTGCTTCTCCGTCGACGGCACCACTATCGACGACCGATCGGGCACCGTGCTTCGCCTTGCCGCAGGACGCTCCTCAACCTCATCGCCCATCGACCGACGCAATACCGCTTCAAAATCTCTCGACTCGTCGATTCTCTCTTCCTCAAACGCCGACCGCTCAATCGATCGATCCGCCGCTCGATACGTCGGCTGAACCGGCTGCTCCTGTTGATAATGCGATTGACGCAAGATCGGCGGCGGCGAGATCGGCGAAGGCACCTGCCTCATCATCTGCGGCGACATCGCCATCGGCGACTGCACCATCGGTTGCATCATCGGCTGCTGCATCATCGGCTGTTGCATCATCGGTTGCTGTATCATCGGTTGCGGGATCGATTGTTGGATCGGCTGATGCATCGGAACCTGCAACGGCATCGATAACGTCGTCGAGATTTTCATTTCGATCGTTTCGAGCTTCTGTTGCAAGTCCTCAACGTCCTCGCCCGCATCTTCGAGCTTCTGCAGTAAATCTCTGATCTCTATCGATTGATTTTCGCCGCGCTTGATCAGATTTTTGAGCTCCGCCAGCCGTCCTTCAAACTCCGTTCGATTGCGTTCGGCGTCCTCCAATAAATTTTCGAGATTCGCCGCCTGCGTCTCCATTCGTTGAATGACTTCCGACGCCGTCTTTTCGAGCTCGTTTTTGAGCTTGGTCGTCGACTCCTCCACAAGGCGCTGCTCTTCAGCGCGCTTTCGACGGTTGCGCGACGTGTTCCACACGATGAACACCATTATGCAACCGACCACGATCAGCGCTATCATCAATTCAGTAAACATCGCAATTCAATCCGTCGGTTTATCAGAGAGAAATATCGAGGCGATGCCCGCGCATGGGATCGACGGCAAACTTCTCGGCTTGCGGCTGATCGGGTTGCGGATTGCGACGACGAGACTGCCGTTGTTGATAACCGCCGCGCCCCCGACGATCGGGCTCGTCTTTGATCGTGCCGCCTTGATCCGCCTCATTCTTATTGCGCACCTGCTTCTGCTTGAGCTCGTCGTCCTGCCGTTGACGGAGCGATTCAAAGTCCTGCTGCAAATTCGTGGCTTGATTGAGATTGTGTTGAACGTTGCTCGCCTCCGTGGCTGCCGTCGGGTAAACCATCTGTATATTGACCGGCGCTATATCCATCATCAACACCTCCAAAAATCAGTACGGTCCGAGAACAACCTCGCCGTCCTCAAGGTACATCGTGCAGTGCTTATAATCCTTCTGCACATTTTTGACCACCGAATTGATCGAGATGCGCGAGCCCGAATAAATGCAATCCGACGCCCGCACTCGACCGTTCTTCATCTCCGCCAACTGCTCCTCGAGCTCGAGGATTCTTTTCTCGTCGCGTTTGATCTTGCCGGCGATCGGGAATTGCGATCGGGTCAACGTATTGATCTGATCGATCCTCTCCTGCGGCAGTCGAGTGATATCGATCTTGCCGAGCGTCTCAAGCATCTGCGTGATCTGCATCAGCCGCTTCTTCAAATCCTTATACTCCTTGCAGACTTCGTTATACTCCCTCTGCAGTGAAGGATCGACGCCCACCGATACGCGCGTCACCACGTACGCCTGGTTGCCGATCACTTTCGCGCGAATTTCTTCTCCCGCTATCGACAGCCCGCCCGTGATCTGCCCGCGCTTATCCTCGACAATGATCGTCTTGCCCGCGCGGAGCGTCGAATGAAGAGCGGCGTCGGCGATGTAAATGTCTCTGCCCGCCTCGACCACCGCGTTTTCGGTGAACGCGCAACGGACATCTTCCTTCGCATAGACCTTGCCGCGATTGGCGCCCGTGATCCCGCCGCTGATTATGACATTGCGGCCGCTGACCTCCGCACCGCTCACACTGCCTTTGATCTCAACGTCGCCCGTCGCCTTCACGCTAAAGCCCTGCTTGACCGAGCCGCTGATCTCAACCGAGCCGTCGAAATCGATGTCGCCGGTCCCGACGCCCACGCTCCCCTTGATCTCCAACCGCGGGTCGATGCTGATCCGATTGCCGCTGTCGACGATCTGACCGTTGATCGTCGCGATCAATTGATGTTCGCCGACCACCGCCGTGTTCTTGCCCTGCGGGATCGGTATCGGTCGACCGTTGAGCGCGGGAATTTTATCGCCGAAGACGTTGATGCCGGGCTTGCCTTGCGTCTGCGGAATGCGGATCGCCAGCGTCTCATTCTTCTTGGCGAGCACGAACAGGTTGAGATTTTTATAATCGACGCGATCATATTGGTCGACCACGGGACGCCCCTTCACGCCCAGATCAAATTTCCGATCGATGTAAGCGTTCTCGCCCGGGATCGCCGGCTTGCCCTCCGCCGCGACGAACGGCACCAGCGCCTTGATCCCCTCCTCGATCAAATCCTCGTCGATGCCGTACTTCACTCGTTTCTGCTCAAGCGCCTCGAGCACCATCTCTTTGGTCGGGAGACGCGAACCGTTTCTGGTATCATACTTGATCGTTGCCTTCAATCGATCCCGACTGATCTCAACTATCAACTTCGCATACGGCTCATCGATCTGCGCTTCGGGCTCGGTCATCAGCCGCTCAAGGTCTTCTTCCGAAAGCTCGATCGGCTCACTGATCTTGTGCGCCTTGCCGTCCGCTTCCTTCATGATCCGCGCCAGCAATCCCACATCGTAATCGAGTATGCCGCAACCGCGGAGAATTTGATGCATGTCGGAGAGATCGATCATGAGGGTCTCAGCGGCGTTGGGATATATCGTCAAATAAATTCCGTCGGGACGAAACTCGAACATGTAACCGGCTTCGGCGCCGCCGACTATCGGATAATCCCCCATGGCGTTCACTCCTTCATCACATAAATATCGACTTCATCTTGGAGAGGCTGCCGCGCATGCGCGTGATCGCCTTGGTGTGCAATTGCGAGATGCGCGCCTCCGACAGGTGCATGATCAAACTGATTTCCTTGAGCGTGAGCTCATCGTAGTAGTAGAGCGACACTACCAGCCGCTCCTTCTCGGGCAACTTGTCAATGACGCGCGCCAACGTCTCTTTGAGCTCGAGATGTTCCGTGGTCTCAACGGGATCGGCATCAATCGCCTCGGGCGAATCCGTCTTCAAATACTCCTCGAGCGGTATGATCGTCGACGAGTTGAACTGACTGACCAGCGTTTGAAGTTCCTTGACGCTGATTTCAAGGGCGTCGGCGATCTCGGCGTCGGTGGCGGTTCGTCCCAACTCGCTTTCGAGCTGATAAACCTTCTGCTCGTATCGACGGAGCTTCTGCCGCATCGTGACCGGTATCCAATCCTTCGACCGCAGATAATCGATCATCGCGCCCCGAATCCTGACGCCCGCATAAGTTTCAAACTTGATATTGCGACTGATATCATATCGATCAATCGCGTCGAGCAATCCGAAGAAGCCGGTGCTCAACAGATCATCGCGATCGAGATGAGGAGGAAGGCTCATTGCGAGGCGACCCGCGACGACTTTGATCAATGGCAGGTAATGCTCCGCCAGTTGATTACGAACTTCAACAGATTTTTTCCGACGGTAATTCTCCCAGAGCCGGCGGATATCATCGTCCATCTCCATTGGGAACACCACCTTTCAATCAAACGTTGGCAGTCGACATCATTGAGGATTGTTTTGTTGAGGCGGTGCGGTCGACTGTTGTTCAGGGGGCTTGAGATGTTCGTCGGTGACACCGAAATATTTTTCTTGGATCGACAGGACGCCGACCGCGATAAATGCGGCGATGCCTGCGACGAAGAACGCCTTGACGCTGCGCGCGAACACCGTCATAAATTTGATATCGTACGAGAAGCCGGCTATCAGCACGATGAAGAATGACAACATCGCAAAGCCGAGTATCAGCACGAGCTTCTCGAGAGTAAACCCGAAATGGGATTCAAAGTTAAATTTCATCGCGGTCTCACCTCCTCACTCCCATCAATCATTAAAAGTCTCCATGAGGTCTCATTTGGTTTTGAAGGCTCCCGCCTTCGACCGTTGCGTTTGGTTTTGAAGGCTGACGCCTCCGATCGTTGCGTCTGGCTTTGAAGGCTGACGCCTTCGACCGTTGCGTTTGGTTTTGAAGGCTGTTGCCTTCGACCGTTGCGTTTGGTTTTGAAGACTGCTGCCTTCGACCGCTGCATTTGGTTTTGAAGGCTGACGCCTTCGACCGTTGCATTTGGTTTTGAAGGCTGACGCCTTCGACCGTTGCGTTTGGTTTTGAAGACTGCTGCCTTCGACCGCTGCATTTGGTTTTGAAGGCTGACGCCTTCGACCGTTGCGTCTGATTTTGAAGGCTGACGCCT
>JAFUXN010000076.1 GCA_017477125.1 Selenomonadaceae bacterium | reverse complement strand
TGGGCGGAAAAAAATAGGGGCGGGCGCCTAACTCGCGGGGCGCCCCGCCCTTCTCCATGATCAGCGATCAGCGATTGAAGGGGGTGGCGGCTAAAGAAGGGCGCCCGCCTACGATGCCGGCGGCTCGCCCTTCATCTTTGATCATCTAAACAGTTTGGGGCAGAATAAAGTTTGCGAGGAGGAGAAGGGGGCGTCCGCCTACTGAGCGGGCGGCGACCCATGCCCTCTTCTCTCCGATATTTTTTTGTGTTGACAATCGACGGCGATCACTCTATAATTCGACGCATATCAATTTTATATGCTTTTTGTTGAGAGGAGAATTACCATGAGCGATCGCAAATATAAATTCGAGACGCTTCAACTCCATGTCGGTCAGGAGCAAGCCGACCCCGTTACCGACGCTCGAGCCGTCCCCATCTATCAAACGACCTCGTATGTCTTCCACAACTTTGACCACGCCGCCGATCGTTTCGGGCTCAGAGACGCCGGCAATATCTACGGGCGTCTCACCAACCCCACCCAAGACGTCTTCGAACGTCGCGTTGCCGCTCTCGAGGGAGGATCGGCTGCGCTCGCCGTTGCCTCCGGAGCCGCCGCCGTCACTTACGCCGTTCAGGCTCTCGCTCATAAAGGTCAACACATCGTCGCCGCCACCACTATCTACGGCGGCACCTTCAACCTCTTCGAGCACACCCTGCCCGATTACGGCATCACCACCACGTTCGTCGACCCCGGCAAGGGCGTTGATGTGTTCGAGAAGGCAATTCAGCCCAACACCCAACTGATCTTCATTGAGTCCGTCGGCAACCCCAACGCCACGTTGATCGACATTCAAGCCGTCGCCGACATCGCTCATAAGCATAACATTCCGCTCGTCATCGACAACACCTTCGCCACGCCTTATCAGGTGCGTCCTTTCGAGCACGGCGCCGACATCGTTGTGCACTCGGCGACCAAATTCCTCGGCGGGCACGGCACCACGCTCGGCGGCATCATCGTCGAGAGCGGCAACTTCGATTGGGAGAAGTCGGGGCGCTTCCCGTGGCTCGTCGAGCCCAACGACAGCTATCACGGCGTCAGCTTCTACAAGGCACTCGGCGCGGCGGCGTTCGTCACTTACATTCGAGCGATCCTGTTGAGAGACATGGGCGCGGCGATCTCTCCGCTCAACGCCTTCTTACTGTTGCAGGGCGTCGAGACGTTATCGTTGAGGGTCGAGCGGCACGTCGAGAACTCGTTGAAGGTCGTCGAGTTCCTTGCCAAGCACCCCAAGGTCGACAAGGTCAATCACCC
This sequence comes from Selenomonadaceae bacterium, assembly GCA_017477125.1. GTDB lineage: Bacteria > Bacillota > Negativicutes > Selenomonadales > Selenomonadaceae > Quinella. Next base: position 72,279 of record JAFUXN010000076.1, on the reverse strand, counting down.
CGCGCTCAACGATCACCCCGATCACAAACTCTATCAGAAGTACTTCCCCAACGGCGGCATTTCGATCTTCACGTTTGAGATCAAGGGCGGCACCGCGGCGGCTCGTACGTTCATCGACAGCTTGAAAGTGTTCTCGTTGCTGGCGAACGTGGCGGACGTGAAGTCGTTGGTGATCCATCCCGCCTCGACCACGCACTCGCAGATGACCGAAGAAGAACTGGCGGGCTCGGGCATCACGCCTTCGACGATCCGCTTGTCGATCGGCACCGAGCACATCGACGACATCATTTGGGATCTCGAACAGGCGTTCAACGCCATTTGAGTTGAGCATTGCCTCATTAGCCGCTCGCAAGTCGGGCGGCATTTTGTTTGGAACGTAGAACGGCGTCAACAGTTTTTTGCAAACAAAAAAATCCGTCCGACGCTGAAAAAAGTGTGGACAGACTTCTTGTTTCATGCTACAATCCTACTCAACCGCAGGCGACTGATGAAGTCGGCTCCTCCGAGTGAGGAGGTAGTAGTCGTGAAGGTTGATTTGAAGACGATCGTTCGAAAGATCGGTCGGGCGAAGATCGATTGGAACTTCTGGCTCAACGTCGGAACGTTCCTGGCTACTCTCTGGAGCGCACTGAAGTGACCTGAGCGCACAGGACTCCGCCAACTGAGTTATCGCCGAGGAAGGTTACTCAATATTTTCGGAGGCGCTGACGGTTCCTGATCGTCGGTCGCCTCTTTTAATGCAATGATATCAGTCGAAGGCGACGCCGTCAACTGTTTTTTGCAAACAAAAAATCCATCCGACGTTGAAAGAAGTGTGGGCAGACTTTTCGTTTCATGCTACAATCTTACTCAATCGCGGAGCAACCGCGAACAACGGGCGACCGGTGAAGTCGGCACCTCCAAACAAGGAGGTGGTAGCGATTAAGATCAACTTGAAGAAGCTCAAAAAGGAGCTCTCGAAGATCGACTGGAACTTCCGGCTGCAAGTCGGAACGTTCCTCGCGACCCTCTACGGCGCGCTGAAGTGATTCACTGAGGCGCCCAAGGTAGAGCAACCGACTGCGCGACGTCCCGAAAGGCAATGGTTCTTCCTATAGCCGGACGGTGCCGACGCCCCAACATCGGTCGTCCTTTATATTGCAATGATATCAGTCGAAGGCGACGCCGTCAACTGTTTTTTGCAAACAAAAAAATCCGTCCGACGCTGAAAAAAGTGTGGACAGATTTTTCGTTTCATGCTACAATCCGATCCATCAAGACGATCGATGAGGTCGGCACCTCCGAACAAGGAGGTGGTAGCATGAAAATCGTTTTGAAGCAGATCATTCGAAAGATCGGTCGGGCGAAGATCGATTGGAACTTCTGGCTCCAAGTCGGAACGTTCCTGGCTACCCTCTACGGCGCGCTGAAGTGATCCACTGAGGCGCCCAAGGTAGAGCAACCGACTGTCGTTACGTCCCGTGACGGTGTAGGTCAATTCCTATACGCGGACGGTGCCGACGATCCCAAACATCGGTCGTCCTTTATATTGCATGATATCAGTCAATGTCCACGGCGTCAACTGTTTTTTTCGGAGGAAAGGGCGGCGTTCATTTCCATCAGGCGCGTGACCATCTCGAGCTCGGTCATGCCGACGAAACCGTAGAGCTCCTCCACCAACCGATCGTTGTGCTCGTGCGCCGCGCGGAGCTCGTCGGGCATGGTGTTGGGATCGTAGAGCGCCGCCAACGTCCACGACGGGTAGAGGGCTCGAGCATCAAGGATACCGCGCGCCGACTCCTCGACCGCACGACGTTGAGCAGACGTCGCCGACGCCCATACAAAATTATTATACACGATCTTCGATAAGTAACTGTAATCGGATTTGAGCCGACCGCATGTCACTCGCGTCCAAGCCATGTGCACTCTCGACATCAACATTCCAAACTCATAAAGTCCCGCGTCGGGAACGAGCATGAGTTTATTGCCGGCAATGATCGTCGGCTCCATGAATCCCATCGGAATATATTCTCGGCGTTCCGAAGAAACCACCGGCAAGGCAATATAATTTGTCGTCGGCTGCTTCAACTCTTGAAAGAGCATCGGTTTGTCCGCCCACTTTCGGGTCGCCGCCTTTGAGCTCGACAATCGAAAGCGGCGAACAGCCTCAACCCGCTCTTTGACCAAAGGCATGGAATTGATCTCGTCGTCGGTGGCGTCGACCAACCACAGACAATATCGATCAATGCCGTTGATAAATTCGTTGCCCATCATATATCGACGGATAAATTTTTGAGCGCGAGGTTCTCGACGGAGAAATTCTTCCAAGTCGTCGGCTTCAATGATCAGATGTCCGCCGTCGGCAGGTTGACTGCCCCGAAACATTATCGGCACGTCACAGATCGGTGTGGCGCGCCGTTCGATAAAAAAATTTGGCGCGTCGAGAAGGTAAGCGTTGATGTTCCCTACCACCACCTTCTTCTTGCCCTCGACGATCATCTTGGGCTTGTCGTTGGGCGCGGCACTGAACCCGATGATCACACAGTGCACCGCCGCCATGTCCTCCGACTCGCTTATCCATTTGAACGTCCTGTGCGCAAGATCAATGTGAATGAGCTCGAACAACTTCCTCCACAACACGCATACCGTCTCGCCCTGAATGATGCTGTTGGTGGCAACCAGCGCCGCGCGGATCGGATAACTCGAGCCCGACATGAACCGCGCCGCCTTCATAAACCAGCCGCTGACAAAATCGAGATTGCCCGCGCCCTTGAAACCGTCAAACAACCTGATCAGATCGTTCTTGTTCTCGACGGTCATCAGCCGCGCCCCACTGAAGGGCGGGTTGCCGATGATATAATCCACGTCGCCGACAAATTGATCCCAATCGACCGCCAACGCATTGCCCTCCATGATGTGCGCGGCGCTCGTCAACGGCAGAAAGTTGATGTCCTCATGGATAATCATCTCGGTCTCCTGCAGCATCTGATTCTCCGCGATCCACATCGCCGTTCGCGCCACCGCCACCGCAAAATCGTTGACCTCAATGCCGTAGAAGTTCTCGATCGAAATTTGTATCTGACAGTGCGCGTTCAACTTATGGAGCTCGCGAATGACTTCGTTCTCGAGCCGACGGAGCGACAGATATGTTTCGGTCAAGAAGTTGCCCGATCCGCACGCGGGATCGAAAAATTTCAGCGCCGCAAGTTTGAACTGAAACTGTTCGAGCTCGCGGCGTTTGTTTTTGCGCCGACGCTTGATCGATTGAAACTCGTCGTGAAGGTCGTCGAGAAATAACGGGTCGATCACCTTGTGGATGTTCTCAATCGAAGTGTAATGCATGCCGCCCGACCGTCGCGTGACGGGGTTGAGCGTCGATTCGAAGAGCGCGCCGAAGATCGTCGGACTGATCCCGAGCCAATTGAATTGATTGTCGTCGCCGGCGTCGAACAGAAGGTAATGCGACACCTCATTGCTGATGGCGGGTATGGTCGACTGCTCGCTGAACAGATCGCCGTTGACGTACGGGAAGGCGGCAAGCTCCGCACGGAGGTTTGGATCGCGACGGTCGAGCGGTTGAGCCAGCACGTCAAACAGCTCGACGAGAGCCTGCCGACGATCGGTCGCGCCCTTGACGTAATCGGTGAACTGATTGCGCTCGAAAATGAAGGCGTCCTCGGCGTAAAGGCAGAAGACGAGCCTTACACAAAGTTTATTGAGAGCGGAGTACGGATCAAAAGATGGCGCGCGACCGTCTTCGACGCCCGACTGTTCGCGCGCCACATCGGACGGGGCGGCGGGCGAAACCTTTTTGGTTGCAGTCCGAGCTCCCTTTCGGGCAGGCAACTGTATATTCTTTTCGAATGCTTTATAGAGGGAGCCGACGATCTCGCCCGCGCGCTTTGAAATTTTGATCGCGGGATTGACATTCTCATCGTCGGGATCGATCAGGAAATTCAATCGGGTATAATCTTGAGCAAGGCGCTCGACCAAAATGACGTTGGGAGTGTAATCCTCGCCGCGCTTGACCTGATCGAAGTAGCGATCCATGTCGTAAACTCTGATCTCGACGAAGTTGCACACGACGATCCATCGCGGGCGTTGAGAATAGGCGCGAGCGTCGGCATAACGACGAGCCTGATCGAAGGGCGTCAAGAACATGCCGTCGGATTGACGAGCGGGCTTGTCGAGATCGATCCCTCTGCTCTTGTGCTCGATGAGAGTTTTGGTCAAGCCGATCCAACCGTCGATGAAACAGGCATGCCCGTCGACATCAACGGGAACTTCGAATTGGAGGAGCTTGGTGGGTTGAGGGACGCCCAACGCTTGAATGAGCTCGATCCAAAACGGATGAGCTTCGGATTTTTCGGAGCCGCGATTGATCCACGCGTCGGCGAAATTTTTAATGGAGTCGCGGCAATTGGAAATGATCATGGTATCAACCTCGATTGGATTCATAGCGGTCATAAGCATCGACGATGCGCGAGACGACTTCGTGTCTGACGACATCGGAACTCTCGAGCCGAGCGATGCCCACGCCCTTGACATCATCTAAAACCTCAACTGCTTCGGCGAGCCCCGACGTCATTCCGCGCGGAAGATCGATCTGACTGAGGTCGCCGGTGATCGCCATGCGGGAATTGAAACCGAGACGGGTCAAAAACATTTTCATCTGCTTGCTCGTGGTGTTCTGAGCCTCGTCGAGAATGACAAAGGCATCGTTGAGGGTGCGCCCGCGCATGTAGGCGAGCGGAGCGACTTCGATGACGCCCTTGGCAACGAACTTCTGATACATGTCGAAGCCGAGAATCTCTTGCAATGCGTCGTAGAGGGGACGGAGGTACGGATCGACCTTGTCGCGCATGTCGCCTGGCAGGAATCCCAAACGTTCGCCTGCCTCGACGGCGGGTCTGGTCAAAATGATCTTCTTGACGTCCTTAACGCGAAGATAGAAGGCGGCGACGGCGACGGCGAGAAAAGTTTTGCCGGTGCCCGCGGGTCCGACGCCGAAGGTCACGACGTTCGAACGCATGGCATCGATGTAGGCTTGTTGACCGACGGTCTTGGCGTGAATGTGTGAGCCGCCGGCGGTGACCAAGATGGTCTCGAAAGAAATTTTTTGGTTGTGTTGCGCAGTCAATTGAAGACAATCACTCCTCTTTGGTATAAAATGATGGGGCAACGAAAAACATTTTGATCCCGCCCACCCACCCTTCAAAGCTACGCTTTGCAAACAGACGGTCGGGAAAAAATTTTTAGGTGGTTGATGATTGATGAGGAAAAAATTATTTTTGCTGCTGACGGTGGTCGTGGCGGCGGGATATCTGATCGGGAATTATTTTGTGGAGTTTGCATTGAAGCGCGGCGAAGACGGTTCGCCTCCTGCGGCGTGTGCGTCGATTGCCGATCCCAATCTGAAAGCGCCGCCCGCTCCCGATGCCGATCGCGAGGTTTGGACGATCACATCAAGCGACGGGCTCAAGCTGGCAGCCGATCGGTTCAAGCCGTCGGAAGAAAGTCATCGATGGGCGTTGCTGGTCCACGGCTACGGTCGCGATCGCTCCTTCGCTTACGATTACGCCGAGGCATATCTCGAGCATGGTTGGAATGTGGTGACGCCCGACCTTCGAGCGGCGGGAGAATCCGAAGGCAATTATATCACAATGGGAGCGAAAGAGAGCGATGATTTGATTGGTTGGATCGCAATGATTTTGAAAGACGATCCGCAAGCGGAGATCATCTTGCATGGGGTGTCGATGGGAGCGGCGACGGTGATGATGGCGTCGGCGAAGGATTTGCCGTCGAACGTGAAGGCGGTGGTCGAGGACTGCGGTTACACGTCGGCTTATGAGATGTTCGGGGCTCAACTGAAAAAATTATTCGGGCTGCCGGAGTTCCCGATCATGAAGTTTGTAGATGTGGTGAGCAAGCTCGAAACGGGGGTGGCGGTGTCTGAGGCGGCGCCGCTCCATGCGGTGGGGCTGACGAAGGTGCCGATGCTGTTCATCCACGGCGACGCTGACGGGCTGGTGCCTTATGAGATGATGGGGCGGCTGGTCGAGGCGAGCGGCGCACCGATCAAAGAGACGTGGACGGTGGCGGGCGCAGGTCATGCCGACGCCAAGCCGAGCAATCCCGCGGCGTACTTCGAACGGGTGTTTGCGTTCATCGATCGGTATGTCGGCAACGCGCGGAAGAGTGTAAAAAATACGGGCGCCCGCTCTGAAAGTAAGCGGCTCGCCCGCATCACTCTGGCGTCGATGAATACTGCAAGGGCATGAGAAAAGGCGCGTCGGCGTCTCATCGCGGGACGGACGCCGCCCTTCCTCTGTCGTCGATAAAAACTTTGAAGGGCATGAAAGAATGGGCGTCGCCGCCTGCTCACGTGGCGGACGCCGCCTTTCCCTGTTCTCCAACAAATTTTTTGAGCTTAGTCCCAACGATTTGGCACGAAGGAAAGGAGCGCTCCGCCCCATGTCCAGGCGGGCGCTCCTGCTTTAATTCTGCCTCCCGAAAATATTTTCAGCGCCCCATTCAGAGACGTCGGCACAGAGAATTGGAGCGAGCCGCCCCATGAGTAGGCGGGCGCTCCTTCTTTAATTCTGCCTCCCGAAAATATTTTCACCGCCCTACTCATCTTTGTCGTCACAAAGAAAGGGAGCGAGCCGCCCCATGTCGAGGCGGGCGCTCCTGCTTTAATTCTGCCTCCAAAAAATATTTTCAGCACCCCACTCATGTTTGTCGTCACAGAGAAGGGAGCGAGCCGCCCCATGAGTAGGCGGGCGCTCCTTCTTTTATTCTGCCTCCCGAAAATATTTTCAACGCCCTACTCATGTTTGTCGTCACAGAAAAGGGAGCGAGCCGCCCCATTGGGAGGCGGGCGCTCCCTATTTTATTCGCGCCCCCGAAAAAAATAAGAGCAACCGCCCTCTATTTTTTTGTTCTCAACAGTTCCATCGCCAACCGCGCATTCTCCAACGCTCGGTCATGGAGATTTTTGAACAGCGTCGAGTCGCGCAACGCCGACGTGTGCCCCAACTTTTCCGTCGCCCGCTCGACGATCTCATCAGCCGATACAGTCTCTAGCCGTCCTACCGGTGCCTCCCCTATCGAGTCAAGGAACCGATCAATCTTCGGATCGTACGAGATGCCCAACATCGGCACATTCATCACGCCCGCGAAGATCAACGCGTGCAATCGAATGCTGATCAGCAAATCCATGCACCCGACCAACGATAACAGCTCGCCCGTCGAAAATTCCCCGTCAAGCACATCAACATCGACCGTCGAAATGTCCGCCACCTCTCGAGCCGCACGCACGTCCTCGGGATATTGCATCGGCAAAAAAATAATCCGCGCATGAAATCTGTGCGCCAACTCGTCCGCCGCTCGCGCCAACTGCTCCCGACATCGATCCCAACCGTGCCACCGTCGAACCGCTATGCCGATCATCGTCGAATGATCGTCGAGAAATTTTCCCTCGCCCGATCGCCGCAAGATGTCTCGTCCAACCATCAACGACGCCGGACGGATCGCCAGCACGGGATCAGCCGTGCACTCAATCCGCGGTCGAGTGATCGACAGTCGAGACAACTCCTCGAGCGAACCATGATCGCGCACCGTGATCAGATCAACTCCGTCGACTATCCAATGCATCAGCCGACGCGGCATCGCTCCCTCGATCGGTCCGATCCCTTGCGCGTACAACATCACCCGTCGCCCCAACAGTCGAGCCAAAAATATTATCCCGAGGTAGTAGTACAAACTTCGACGGCTCGTCACGTTCTGCAACAGCGAACCTCCGCCGCTTATCACCAAGTCCGCACCGATGATGCTCTTGACGATCGCAAAGATGTTGAGCCAGGGCACGGCGTTGACTCCGTGGCGCCGCTTGGTGTCGTCGGGATTGACGGAAATCACCGTGACGGATATATCTTCGAGCTCGCCGAGCACCTCGAGCATCGCCGCGAGCATCGCCTCGTCTCCGGCATTCTTCGAGCCGTAGTAGCCCGATATCACTATCTTCACCACGAATTTCCGTCAACTCCGCCATCAATTTTTGAAACGCATGTATGCATCAACGACCACGAGCGGCATAATCCCGAGCACCGCTCCAACGATCAACCCGTCGAGCCCGCGCATGAACGACATGAAGATCGGCGTGCGCATGTGCGCAAACGTCTCGACCATCGAGCTCTGCCCCAACGTCGCCGCCAACACCAAGATCATCAACGCCATTCGATTCCAACGTCTGAAGAACGCCATGATCCCGAGCATGAACGCCGGGTGCCCGATCAATATCTCCTTCGAACGCGGTCGAGCGTAGAAGAAGTTTTCGAGCGCCGCGCGGAATTTGACTTCGATGCCCGGCACCGGCATGCCCGCGGTGTGTCCGCTCCTCGCAATCAGAACGATGAACGCCACCGCCACCAGCGTCAGCCCCACGAATGTTTTGACCTTGACGGGCATATCGAGCAACTTCTTGATCTGATCGAACGCGTTGAGATTTTGTAAGTCGCGCTCGTCGGTGTCGTCGACCACGTTGAACCGTTGAAGGAACGCCACCGCCACCAGCACGAACGGCAACACGAACGTCAGCTTCGTCCCGCGATAAACGTTGAACTCCAAGAAGTATTCGACATCAGAGAGCGCCCCCGATAAGTACGCCGCTCCGATCATCGACATCGCGCCCGTGATGAGCAACGCGCCCATCGCTATCAATATGATCCGTACGATCGATGCGGGCTTCTTGATCTTGAGCACGCGATCCTTCAGCCGACGCAGACGGAGCGTCTCGCGCAATTTCATGAATCTGATCCGATCGAGTTGCCAGATGATCGCCAGCACCGGGAACAAATTCGCCGCCGCGAACGCCGCAAACAATCTCACCTTGCCGCCCGCGCCCATCAACACCGGTATGAGCATCATAATCGACAGCCCGCCGAATGCTATCAATTGAAATTTGATCGAGCGATTGAGCGTCGGAGAGATCAGCGAAAGGTACAGCACTATCGCCGCCGCCGTCCCGATCACCACCAACGCCCTCAACGGTCGCGCGGGATAATATCCGTCGAACGTCGACGCCGCTCCCAACGTGAAGCCCTTCGCCTTGACCGCAGCGGCGGTGTCGCGGAAATATTTCATGTTGGTTTCGAGCAAAGTCATTTCGCCGTCGGGCTTGTCGTAAATCCTCAACAGGTTGATGCGAATATTCCGCTCGTGATCGGTCGTCGCCCAACGGTTCACCGCCGTTTCGATCGGCAACTTCGGCTGCTCGTCCTTCGGGATCGCGTACAGCCGCGCCGCATGCTCATATCCCAGCCCGCGCGCCAACGCCTCAAGCCCGAGTTGAGGATAGAATTGCAGTTGAGTGACGTGCTCGATCAATCCGAGCGTGATGTGTCGACGGCTCATCTCCTCAACGGTCGTGTCAAGCGCATTCGACGCGCCAAGCACCTGCTGCCCGTCGAAAACCATCGCCGAGATCGGAAACCCGTCGAGCCGCGCGAACACCGATTGAACGTCTTCGGGCGAGCACTGTTGATAGTTCGAAGGACGAGCGAGGATCATAAAACCGTTGTCGCGAGCGATCTCGAGCTCGTACGTCGGGATGCCCAGCTTGACCGTCATGAACGGCGCATATTGAACGCGGAGCTCGAGCACTTCACCTTCGCCGAACGGCAACACTCTGACGCGCTCGTTCCCGATGCGCCGAATGATGTCGCCCTTCGCCTCGACGTAAGTATTCGGATCGGAGGCGAGCACATAGACGCGATTGGGATCGATCGAACCGTCCTCGACCAGCGCGCGCCAATTGGGATCGACGATCGAACCGTTGTAGTAGGCGGCGACGATGTCATAACCGGCGTTGACGACGATGCGCCCCTGACGAGTGAGCTTCTCAAGCGTGGTCTCGTAGACGGCGAGCGACGTGATGCCCGCAGACTTGGCTTCGGCGAGCACGGTGTTGAAGTCGATGCCCTCACGTTCGGCGAGATTCCAAAGGCTGTCGTAATCGACGACGAGATCGACTTGAGAGTTTGCGCGCTCGACCTCATTACGTTGAAAGGCGATGGCGAGCGACGCGATCAACCCGACGGCGATGGCTATCAACAGCAATCGATTGTAGAGAAATTTTTTCATTGAGCCTTCCTAACCGCGGTCAAGATGGTCTGACCGTCCTGTTGCTCGACCTTGGAAAATTTGAGATCGAGCGGCAATTGATCGGCGTCGACGATCTTTAGGTCGGCGAGAAAATTATCGAGCTGCACATGACGGAGCAACGCGTTGTGGATATTGAAGCCGGTGGCGTGGAAGTAGAGATCGCCGTCGTCGGCAATCACCACGCCGTTGAGATCGACGCTTGCCGCTCGACCGAGCACCCGCGCTTTTGCGATCGCGTTGATCGAAACGGGCGTCATTTTGATCTGAAGCTCCTCAATCTGCGAAAACTTCTTCATGAGGAAATCCCTGAGGTTGTCCTCGGTGATGACGCCGGTGAGCTCGACATTGCCGACGGATTTCAAAACCTCGTCGACTTCGAAATGCCGCTTGCCCTCCTTGAGCCCGAACAGGAGCGCGGGCATATCGACCTTGACGTTGTCGCCGTCGAGCGTGAGCTTGGACGTGTCGAGGTCGCCGATCTTGCCGTTGACGGCGTCGCAATGAACGTTATCAACCCGACCGGCGGCTATCATAAATCGCGGACTCGAATCGAGCGACAGATCTACCTCCTGCGCGGCGGTCACGCGAATGACCTGGTCGCGGAGCATGCCGGTCAATATGTTGGGCAACACAAACTCGGCGAGGAGCGCGAGCAATGCGATGAGTATGCCGAAGAAGAGTAATATCTTTTTCAACAGCCTTTACCTCCTTCTCGATCAAGTCGTCGACTGCCACCGGTAAGACGATTGATTGAGAACAATTTTAGATGGTATGGTTGGCGCGAGCGGCGAGGAACGCCCTTATAAAATTGTCGAGCGAGCCGTCCATGACCGCCTGCACGTTGCCGACCTCTTCGCCCGTCCGATGATCCTTGACCATCGTATACGGTTGAAACACATACGATCTGATCTGGCTGCCCCACTCGATCTTTTGCTGTACTCCCTCGAGCTTGGCGCGCTCGGCTTCCTTCTTCTCCATCTCAAGCTCAAACAGCTTCGCGCGGAGCATTTTCAAGCAGCGCTCACGGTTCTGAATCTGCGACCGCTCATTCTGACATTGAACGACGATCCCCGTCGGGATATGCGTCATGCGCACCGCCGACGACGTCTTGTTGATGTGCTGACCGCCCGCGCCCGATGCTCGATACGTATCAACTCTGACGTCCGCCATGTTCACATCAACCTCAACGGCGTCGTCGAGCTCGGGCATGATGTCGCACGCCGCGAACGACGTATGGCGTCGAGCATTTGAATCGAACGGCGAGATGCGCACCAATCGATGAATGCCCTTCTCTGACTTGAGGAAGCCGTAAGCGTTATGACCTTTGATGAACAGCGCGGCGGATTTGACGCCCGCCTCGTCGCCCGGCAACAGATCGGCGGTATCGACCTCGAACCCATGACGTTCCGCCCATCGAACATACATTCTCAACAGCATCTGCGTCCAATCTTGCGCCTCAGTGCCGCCCGCTCCCGCGTGCAACGTCAGGATCGCATTGTTCGCATCGTACGGCTCCGACAACAGCACCTCAAGTTGCAGTGTCTCAAGCCCGTCCTTGATCTCATTGATCTCGCTCTTTACGTCGGGCTCAACCGATTGATCGCCCTCCTCGATGCCCATGTCGAACAGCGTCTGCGCGTCTTCGTACTTCGACATCAAATTTTTATACGCCTCGACGCCGGACTTCACATCGCTCAGCTCTTGAGTGATCTTCTGCGCCGACTCGGGGTTATCCCAAAACGTCGGCTCGCCCATCTTGTATTCGAGCTCCGCTATCTTCTCCTGCTTGCGAGCGATGTCAAAGTGAATTCCCCATTTCGTTGAGCTTGTCTCGCAGAGCGGTCAGCTCCACCTTCAAATCTTCAAGCACATTGTCACTTCCCATCAATATTTTTAATCGAGCAGTTCTTCTCTGATGAAGAACAAATTCTCGCCGCGTTGAGTAAACAAGAAATCATATTCCGTCACCGCACGGAACAACGCCTTCGAACACCCGCGCTTGTATCGATCGTGCAACTCGAGCGTCAACACTTTGACCTTCGAGAGCCAATCGTGCACGTCGGGCGCCTCGAATACTTCTTTCTCTGAGCCCTCGATATCCATCTTCAACAGATCGATCGAATCAAAGCCCGAATCCGCCAACAACTTCCCAATCGTGGTCGTCATCAGCGCGTTCGGATCGTCGGCGTCGGTTTCAAATACTTGGAAGGCGGCAGGGTGATCGCCCTTGAGCGCGATGTGAGTTTCTTTGTCCCAAACCGCCGATTGAATGCAAGTGATATTTTCATAAGGCGCGGTGTTGACGTCCATTATCATGAAGTTATCGATGTTCGGCTCGACCACAGTGATTTTGGCTTTGGGGTAAGCGTTTGCAAAATACACCGCACTCGCGCCGATATTCCCTCCGCAATCCAATATGAACTTCGGTTTAAAATCCTTTATCGGAATGGCATACTCTCGATCTTGAAAAATCGGCTTGATGAGCGTCTCGTCGATGTATCGGAATACCATCTTCGTCTTGATGTAATTGATCTTGTAAAGTCTCAAGCCTGTCGGATCATTTTCGACAAACTCCGGTCCGTCAACCTGCACTCGGATCGGTTTGATGTTGATGAGTTTGTTATCTCTTTTCATTGGGACCGCTTCCTTAAATTCATTGCAGCAATTCCTCTCGAATAAAAATCAAATTCTCGCCGCTCTGCGTGAGGAGAAATTTATGCTCCAAAACCGCACGGAACAACGCCCTCGAACAGCCAAATTCGCATCAGTCTCAAACGCTTTGTACGACGAAGGGTGCCAGCCCTTCAACTCAATATAAGTCTCTTGATCCCACAGCGCCGCGTTAACACATTCAACGTTGGGATAAAAACGAGTGTTTATCGACAGCAATTGAAAATTGCCGGCGTCGGGTTCAACCGCCACGATCTTCGCCGTCGGATAGTAATTCGCAAAGAACACCGCACTCGTCCCGATATTCCCTCCGCAATCCAATATAAATTTCGGTTCAAAATCCTTCAAGGGGATCGCATATTCCCGAACCGCAAAGATCGGTTTGATGAGCCACTCGTCGATGTATCGGAACACCATCGGCGTTTTGATCCAATCGATCTTATACATTCGGAACTCAATATTGTTTTCAACTCCTATGATCGTTGGACCTTCGACATTTATTTGAATCGGCTTCAACCTCAAAAGTTTGTCGCTGCTGACCATGCATGGTCCTCCCCTTGGCACCCAATCGACGGCTCATTTTCCCTTGCCGCAACAGTTCTTATACTTCTTGCCGCTCCCGCACGGACACGGATCGTTGCGCCCGACCTTCTTGCCGTCCGGCGTCCGATCCCGCTTCTGAGACTCCGCCGCACTAACTTCATCTCCATGCGACGCCTGCGCATTCTGCAATCGATCTTTCAACTGCTCCTTCTCGTGGCTCACTACCTCTTCGGGATTCTGCTCCTCCCGATTCGCTATCATCACATGGTACATCAACGCCGCTATCTGATCTTGGATCGATGCCTCCATTTCTTCAAACATCGTCAGCGCCTCGATCTTGTACTCGACCAGCGGATTCCGTTGACCGTACGCCCGAAGGTTGATGCCCTCCCTCAACATATCCATGTGATCGAGATGCTCCATCCATTTGTTATCGACCACGCGAAGCATCACAACTTTTTCGAGCTCGCGCATCACCGATTCGCCGAACGCCGTTTCGCGCTGCTTGTAACTGTCCTCCGCCAACTCCTCAAGCTCGTCTTTCAACTCGTCGCGGCTCAACTTCTCGAGCTCCTCAACCTTCAATCGTCCCGCCGGCGCATAAATCTTCTCCGCGTCCTTGATCAATTCATCGAGCTGCCACTCCTCGGGGTAGAGCTTCTCGTTCGCATACTGATTCAGCTCCTGCTTGATTATGTGCTTGACCATGCCCATCACATTCTCGCGCAAGTTCTCGCCGCGCAGTATCTTCCGCCGCTCGCCGTACATGATTTCGCGCTGCTGATTCATAACATCATCGTACTCAAGCACGTGCTTGCGAATGTCGAAGTTGCGCGCCTCGACCTTCTTCTGCGCATGCTCGATCGATTTCGTGATCAGCGAATGCTCAATCGGCTCGTCCTCGTCCATACCGAGCTTATCCATCACCTTCGCTATGTTGTCCGACGCAAACAGCCTCATCAGATCATCTTCGAGCGACAGATAAAATCTCGACTCGCCGGGATCACCTTGACGCCCCGATCGACCTCTCAACTGATTGTCGATACGTCGAGACTCATGCCGCTCCGTCCCGATGATGAACAGCCCGCCGACATCGGGAACGCCCTCGCCCAACTTGATATCGGTGCCGCGCCCCGCCATGTTCGTCGCGATCGTCACCGCGCCGCGCTGACCAGCGTCCGCTACGATCTCCGCCTCCTTCTCATGGAACTTGGCGTTGAGAACGCTATGCGGTATGCCGCGCTTGCGAAGCAGTATGCTCAGTTCTTCCGATTGCGTGATCGACGTCGTGCCGATCAATACCGGCTGCCCCTTGCCGTGGATCGATTCGACCTCGTTGCACACCGCTTTATACTTCGCGCGCTTGGTCTTATAGATCACGTCGGGGTGATCGATTCGAACCACAGGCATGTTCGTCGGCACCACCACCACCGGCAGCTTGTAAATCTTGAGGAACTCATCTTCCTCGGTCTTGGCGGTACCCGTCATGCCCGCCAGCTTGTCATACATTCGAAAATAATTTTGGAAGGTGATCGTCGCCAGCGTTTGAGACTCGCGTTGAATGCGGACGCCCTCCTTCGCCTCGATCGCTTGATGCAAGCCGTCCGAATACCGTCGCCCTTCCATCAATCGACCCGTGAACTCGTCGACGATGATCACTTCGTCGCCGCGCACCACGTAATCCCGATCGCGTTTCATCAGAGCCTTCGCACGCAACGCCGCCGTGAAGCAATGCGACAGCTCAATATTCTCGGGCGCGTACAGATTGTTGATGCCCAACATCTTTTCGATCTTCGGGATCACTTCGTCCTTGGGCGCCACCGTCTTCTGCTTCTCGTCGACGGTATAATCGACGTCCGCGCGGAGCCCCGATACCGCTCGAGCCATCACCGCATACATGTCGGTTGACTTCGCGCCCGGTCCCGAGATGATCAACGGCGTGCGCGCCTCGTCGATCAGGATCGAATCAACCTCGTCGACGATCGCATAATGCAACGGACGTTGAACCATCTGCTCCTCTTGGATAACCATGTTGTCGCGCAGATAATCAAATCCAAACTCATTGTTGGTGCCGAACGTGACATCGCAGTTATAGGCAAACTTGCGCTCGGGAAAATTCATGTCGTGCAGGATCAACCCGACCGACAAGCCGAGGAAGGTGTAGAGCCGCCCCATCCATTCGCTGTCGCGTCGAGCAAGGTAGTCGTTGACGGTGACCATGTGCACGCCCTTGCCCTCGAGCGCATTGAGGTAGACGGGCAGCGTCGCCACCAGCGTCTTGCCTTCGCCCGTCTTCATCTCGGCGATCTTGCCCTCGTGCAGACACATGCCGCCCATCAACTGAACGTCGAAGTGCCGCATGCCCAGCACTCGACGCGACGCCTCACGCGCCACCGCAAACGCTTCCGGCAACAGATCATCGAGCGTCTCACCGTTGGCAAGGCGCTCACGAAATTTATCAGTCGAACTCATGAGCTTGTCATCAGTCATATTTTGCATCGAAGGCTCAAGCGCATTGATCTTGTCGACCGTCTTCTGCAAGCGCTTGATCTCCTTCTCGTTGTTGTCTCCAAAAAATCTCTTCAGGAATCCAAACAATATGATCACTCCCGTCGGTCGATTGTTGGGAAGGATTTTATCAAACATACACCGCAAAGTCAAAAACAGATTGACAGCGCGAAAATTTTTTGCTTGAATGAAGAAGATATGATACAATGCCGCCGATTAATAATGCGGATCACTGAGAATGGAGTGAAATGATTTGCGAGGTTTGCTCAAAGGGCTGGCTTTATCGATAGCGATGACGATGACCGTATTGCTGCCAACGCGGACGGAAGCGATGCCGGAGATCATGCCGCTCGATCAGATCGAGAACGGAATGAGCGGCAAGGCGTACACCGTCGTCGACAACTCGGGAGTGATTGAGCCGTTCGACGTGGACATCATCGGGCTGATAGACAACGGCAAGGGCTCAACCAAAATGATCATGGCGAAGGCGTCGGGCGACGTGATCAACAAGACGGGAGGAGTGTTGCAGGGCATGAGCGGCAGTCCGATCTACGTCGACGGGAAATTGGTCGGGGCGCTGGCGGCGGGGCTCAAGGAGATGAGTCCTTATACATTCTTCATCACGCCGATCGAAAGCATGCTGCCGATGTGGGACATGCCCGATCCGAAAGCGGCGAACAAATATCTGCAACAGCCGATCAAAACTCCGACGGAGGAGCCTTCGACCGACGAGACAAAGGAGGAGCCCAAAGAAGAGCCGACACCCGAAGCTCCCGCGGAAGAAAAAACTGATCTGAAGGACAAGAAGGATAAGAAGGAGCGCAAAGATAAGAAACGCAAAAAGAAGAAGGCTGATGATCAGAAGGCTGATGATCAGAAGGTTGATGATCAGAAGGTTGAGCCTCCGACCGAACAGCCGACGCCGAGCGTTGACGAGCCGATCGTTGACGAGGCGGAGCTTGAGCCGAAGGCGGAGATATTTTTCAGCGGCTTCGATGCAAACGGCGCCAACTTCCTTGAGCGCGAGTTCAAACCGCTGGGCATGAGGAATTTCTACGCCGCCGCAATTTCTTCCGACGGTCGTTCGATCGATTACGACGCAACGCTCGAGCCCGGCGCTCCCATCGGCGTGGCGGTTGTCTACGGCGATTTCTCCGTCGGCGCGACGGGCACCGTTACCGCCGTCGACGGCAAGAAAATTCTCGGCTTCGGGCACTCGTTTACTCACGCCGGCAATGTCAATTTCTTCATGACCGACGCATCTATCATCGGCACCGTCAGCGGCGTCGACGGCTCGGGCATCAAAGTTTCAAGCATCGGCAATATTATCGGTCGCATCAATCAGGATCGGGAGTCGGGCATCGCCGGCATCATCGGCAAGTTCCCCTCCGTCGTCCCGATCACCGTCAACATCACCGACAAGAACCTCAACAAATCGGAATCATACACCGCGACCATCGCTTACAACGAAATGCTGATCCCCAAGCTCGGCGCGTCGATCGCCTACACCGCGCTTTCGAAGACCGCTGATTCTCTCGCCGAAAGCACCGTCACGGTCGACTTCGGCATCAAGACCAACGCCATCACGAGCGGCAAGATCGAACGCCAGAACATGTTTTATAATGTCACCGACGTGGGGCAGGTCGCCGTCATTGAACTGATGCAAGCGTTGAGTCTCGTGTGCTCGAACACCAACGTCGAGTCGGATATTTTTTCGATCGACGTCAACATGACGCTCGACAACGAACGCAAAACCGCGTCGCTGATCTCCGCCACGCCCGATCGCGTGAAGGTCAAGCCGGGCGAAACCGTCAATCTCACCGTCCAACTGCAACCCTATCGTCAAAAATCCGAAACGATCGTCGTGCCGTACACGGTGCCGATCGCAATGAAGCCGGGTCCGTTGACGCTCGACATTCATGGCGGCGCGCTGGTGCCGTTGGCTCAAGTGCTGGCGAACGCGGGATTGCTTTCGGACGTCAACGAGCCCGCGCGCGATTACAGTGAGCGCATTGAGAGTTTCCTCAAGACCGGCAAGAACAATGAACTGGTGGTCGAGCCCGGCGGCGTGGTCGAGCCGCAGACCGAGAAGGAACTCAAGCGCGAGATCGAGCGCGCCCGCAAGGCTCAAGAGAAGGCAGCCAAACAGGGCAAGAAGCTCGAAAAGACGCCGAATGAATCAAAGGTTGACACGGGGTATATAATTGACAACGTGGTTCACACCATCATAGACATCGAGAAAATATAATGCGTAATGCGTAATGCATAATGCGTAATTATAATTATGAATTACGAATTACGAATTACGCATTGCCTTTTAGAGGTGACGAATTTGGAGAAATTGATCATAAACGGAGGGCGACCGTTGCGAGGAACCGTCAAGATCAGCGGCGCAAAGAATGCGGTGTTGCCCGCGATTGCCGCGACCCTGCTCGGTCAAGACCGCGAGACGATCCTCGATGAAGTTCCCAACCTCGACGACGTTAGAACGATCAGCGAAGTGCTAAGGACACTCGGCGTCAAGGTAACTCATGTGCCGGAGAAACATCAACTGATCGTCGACGCCTCGTCAATCGACAACATCACCGCGCCTTATGAGCTCGTTCGCAAGATGCGCGCGTCGTTCCTGATCATGGGACCGCTCCTTGCTCGGCTCGGTGAAGCAAAAATATCTCTGCCCGGCGGCTGCGCAATCGGCACTCGACCGATCGATCTGCACCTCAAGGGCTTTGAAGCACTCGGTGCTCAGATTTCGATCGGGCACGGTTATATAGAAGCGAAGGCTCCCGAGGGGCTCAAGGGCGCGAGAATTTATCTCGACTTCCCGTCGGTGGGAGCGACCGAAAATATATTGATGGCGGCGTCGATGGCGGAAGGCTTGAGCGTGATCGAGAATCCCGCGCAGGAGCCGGAGATCGTCGACCTTGCCAATTACCTCAACATCATGGGCGCGAAGATCAGAGGCGCGGGCACGAATGTGATCAAGGTCGAGGGCGCAAAGAAACTCGTCGCGCATGACTACACGATCATACCCGATCGGATCGAGGCGGGCACGTACATGATCGCGGCGGCGATGACTCGCGGCGACGTCTACATTGCCAACGCCATCAGCGAACACATCAAGCCGGTGATCGCCAAGCTCAAAGAGGCGGGCGTGACGGTTGATGAGGACGTTGACGGCATTCGAGTGGCATGCGATCATCGTCCGAAGGCGGTTGATATAAAGACGTTGCCTTATCCCGGGTTCCCGACGGACATGCAGGCGCAATTCATGGCGATGCTGACGATCTCCGAAGGCACGGCGATGGTGACCGAGACGGTGTTCGAAAATCGGTTCATGCATGTCGACGAGTTGCGACGTATGGGCGCGCGGATCAAGATCGACGGACGGACGTCGATGGTGCATGGCGTCGATTGCCTGACAGGCTGCCAGGTCAAGGCGACCGATCTCCGCGCGGGAGCGGCGATCGTGTTGGCGGGGCTCGTGGCAGAGGGCGAGACGCAAATCGGATACATTCACCACATCGATCGAGGTTATGACAATCTGGTTGAGAAATTGGTGAACCTGGGCGCCGACATTCGACGCGTGGATCAATAGGAGGAAAGAATCATGGATGCAAACGAAGTGAAGATGATCATAGACGAGTATATGAACGAGCGCAGCACCGATCTCAAGGCGCGGCTGTTGAATCTCGACGGGTATAAGCCGCACAGTGCGTTCGAGGAGCAGGCGACGAGGATAGCGGAGCTCGAGAAGGAATTGGCGGAGCTGAAGGCGTCGACGGAAGTAGACGATCTGAAGGCGAAGGTAGCGGAGCTCGACAAGGCGAACATTGATTTGGCTGACAAGGTTGAGGAGACGGCTAATCAATTCAACGATGCGAAAGAGAAGCTCGATCGGTATCGGACGGAGACGAAACAGAACTTGCAAGAGATCGAGGAGCTCAAAGAGACGCTCGAGGATCGCGAGCGCGAGATT
Source organism: Selenomonadaceae bacterium (assembly GCA_017477125.1). Lineage (GTDB taxonomy): Bacteria > Bacillota > Negativicutes > Selenomonadales > Selenomonadaceae > Quinella. The sequence goes on along the minus strand of JAFUXN010000076.1, from coordinate 52,436 downwards.
GATGAGCTGAAGGCGAAGTTGAGCGAGACCGAAGAGCATTTCCGCAATGCGGCGGCGGAACTGTTGAAGTATAAGACGCAATCGGAAGCGGCGGCGCCCGAGAAGAAAGTTCGGCGCGCGAAAAAATAATCCGCGCGGAGCGGTAAAAAAATAGCGTCGGCGTCTCATCGCGGGACGCCCGACGCTTTTTCTTTCATCCTGCCAACTTCAACCGTCGCCTATAAATTTTTCAGTTCGAAGGCAATGGGGAGCGAGCCGCCCCGTAACTAGGCGGGCGCTCCTTCCTTCAACTGTCGCCCCCCACAAAAAATTCCCTGTCAAATCTTTGTTGGTCAGTAAAAAAAAATAGCGTCGGCGTCTCGTCGCGGGACGCACGACGCTTTTTTTTCAGCTTCCCAACTTCAACTGTCGCACCACAAAAAATTCCCTGTCAAATCTTTGTTGGTCAGTAAAAAAAAATAGCGTCGGCGTCTCTTCGCGGGACGCCCGACGCCTTTTCTTTCAGCCTCCCAACTTCACCCGTTGCTTCACAAAATTTTTCGGGTCGAAGGGACTGGGGAGCGAGCCGCCGGCATCGTAGGCGGGCGCTCCTTCCTTCAAACGTCACTCCACAAAAAATTCCCTGCCAAATCTTTGTTGGTCGGTAAAAAAGGCGTCGGCGTCTCTTCGCGGGACGCCCGACGCTTTTTCTTTCAGCCTGCCAACTTCAGCCGTCGCCACAAAGTTTTTCGGTCGAAGGGAAATGGAGCGATCCGCCCCATGAGCCGGCGGGCGCTCCTTCCTTCAAACGTCACCCTAAAATTTTTTTGATCGGATTGAACAAAGGCGTCGGTGCCGAAGACGCAGGAGCGAGCCGCCACGTGAGCCGGCGGGCGCTCCTACCTTCAACCGTCGCCCCCTCACAAAAAAATTCCCTGTCAGACGGCAGGGATTTTTTCTTCGTTTCGAAACATGCGGCAGACATTTTTGTTCCGTCGATAAAATTCTTCGCGCGTCATCGCCTTCGACATGTACGCGTCATAGAAATCATCAACGCGACAGATCAGCGGTCGACGCTCGTAGATCGTGCAGAGGTTGGTCGCCTTGTCGAGGTGTCGGCACGCGCCATCGGGCAACGCCATGTCTTCGCCCAACGCCGTCCGCCCCACCCGTCGGCAACACCGTCCGCACCGTTCGCAATCAAACATCGGCTCACCTCTCGAACAACCGCTTGAGCTCGTCGCCGCTGAATTGATACTTCTCGCCGCAAAACTGACAGACCACTTCCGCATGCCCGTCGTCGATCAGCGATTGACGATCCTTCGCGTTCAAACTGATCAGCGTTGACTCGACACGCTCCCGACTGCATTGACAGCGAAATGCCAACGGCGTCTCGCTCAAGAAATTTACGTCGAGCCCGTCAAACACCGTCGAGATGATCCCGCGCGCGTCAAGCCCGCCGTCGATCATCTCCGTCACCGATCGCATCGATTTCAAATTTTGTTCCAATCGATCGAGCACGGCATCGCTTACGTCCGGCAACGGCTGAACCATGAAGCCGCCCGCCGCCCTCACGCTCAAATCGGTGTCGACCAGCACCCCGAGCCCCACGCTCGACGGCGTCTGCTCTGACACGAACAGATAATTGGTCAAGTCCTCGGCGATCTCTCCGCTGACCAGCTCGCAACTGCCGCTCACGTCATGTTCGAGCCCGGTGAATCGCGTGACGCTCACCACGCCGTTGCGCCCGACGCCTCCCGCCACATCGAGCTTACCCTTGGCGTTCGACGGCAGATCGACATGCGGATTGTCGACGAAGCCGCGCGCAAATCCTTTGGGCACCGCGTCGGCGACGAGCCTGCCCAACGGTCCGTCGCCCGCGATCTTGATCGTAACTGCCTCCTCGTTTTTGAGATTGGCGGCGAACAACAGCGCGCCCGTTATCGTTCGACCGAGAGCCGCGGCAGCGATCGGATAACAATCATGTCGACGAGCGGCGTCGGCAACGAGATCGGTCGTGGTCGCGGCGAATATCCTGACGCCCTCGGCGGTCGCCCGCACCAATTGATCTTTCATGCGATCAGAACTCATAGCTCATCAACTCGTCGCCCGCGTCGAGATCAAATATTTTGATCCCCGCGTCGTCGATCGCCGCCACCGTCGCCCGACGATCCGATCGATTGGGCAGAGACGGCGAGCCGGGGTTGAGCAGGATCGATTGACCGTGTCGCTCGAGAATGTTGTTATGAATGTGTCCGGTGATGAAGATATCCGCGCGGAGAGTGTTCGCCTGCTTGGCAATCTCGTCGATCATCTTCGACCAATCGGGCTTGGAAGGATCGTTGCAATAGGTGAAGTGCGTGCCGTGGGTCATGACGATGCGGCGACCGTTGGCAAAAACATAAGCGTAAGGCGCTTGGATCGGAGAATTGAGCACGAGCTGATCGACATCGGAATCGCAATTGCCGCGCGCGATGATCACTTGAGCGTTGCAAGCGTTGATGCGTTCAGCCAACTTGGCGGGATTGTAATCGGCGAGCATGGGGTTGCGCGGACCGTGATAGAGGACGTCGCCGGCATGCATGATGATGTCGGCGTCGTCGAAGAACTTCTCGACCGCCAACGCAAATCTCTGCTCGTGACCATGGGTGTCGCTGATAACTCCAATCTTCATGTTGAGCCCTCCCAAAATAATTTAGCGATCGAATTTTATACTTCGACATGAGAAATTGCAACGCGGTCGAAAGGATTTTTCAATGCCGCCGCGAAAACAATTTTATTCGTAATGCATTTGTAAGTTGGGAGTTGATGTTGATGAATCTCACGTTGCGTCAAAAGTTTTCAATCCTGACGGCATTGATGGGGCTGCTGTTGGCGATCGTCTCGGTCGTCGGCTATTTCAATGCCAAAGACAATCTCAGCACGAGCGTCGAGAACGAACTCGGCGCGGTTGTCGAGTCTCAGAAGGACAAACTCGAGGGCTGGCTGATGGAGAAGTGCTCCTCGGTCGAACACGAATCCAATCTCATGACGGAGTTCAACGGTGATACGGCTCGTCTCAAAAATCGTGACAACCTCAGCCTTGCCAAGAGCGACAAGGAGATCACCGAAATGACCATCGGGCTCGAGGACGGTTACTTCGCCAGTTACAATGCCGGAGAGAGTACCGGCACTCGCGATCCGAAAAGCCGTCCGTGGTATCAGCAGGCGAAGGCTGCCAACGGTTTGATCTTCACCGACGCTTATATCGATACGTATACCAACAGCCTGATCATTTCGGCGGCGGCTCCGGTCAAAGCCAACGGACAGTTTATCGGGGCGATCTGCAATGACATCGCGCTCAACGTTCTGAGCGATCACGCAAAGACGTTGACCTACCACGGCGAGGGCACCAGCATCATCTTCGACAAGAACGGCATGGTGCTCGCCACCAACGGCGACGCGGCAATCAATTCCAATATCAAGGATCTCAACGGCATTGGCGAACACTACAACGAGATGCTCACCAACGGCAGCGGATATTTCGAGATGGAAAGTCGACGCGGGCATGAAATTTTTGCGTACTCGACGATCCCCGAAACGAATTGGGTAATCGGGCTGGCGGTGTCTTATGATTACGTGTTCGCGTCGGCGACCAAGCTCAGGAATCTGTTCATCATCTTTACGGTAGTGGGACTTATTTTGTCGTTCATTGTATGCGGCAGGACGGCGGCGACGATCATCAGCCCGTTGTCGGCACTCGAGCATCACGCAAAACAATTGGCGCAGGGCAATCTTCGAATTGATGACCTGGTGATCAATCAGGACGATGAGATCGGATCGTTGCAGACGGCGTTCAACGATATGAGCCACAGCCTCAGACGATTGATCACGAAGATGGCGACGACCGCCGAGCAGGTAGCGGCGTCGAGCGAACAGTTGACGGCATCGGCTCAACAATCGGCGCAAGCGGCGGTGCACGTGGCGGAGACGGTCGGGGAAGTGAGCAACGATATTGTGTTGCAACTTCAATCGGTGGACGGCGCGAAGTCGAACGTCGATGTGGTGTTTAGCGACGTGCAGTTAATGGCGACGAAGGCGACGAACGTCGGGGTGTCGACGGACAAGACGGCGGAGGCTGCGAAGATCGGTCAAGAGCTGATGAATGAAGCGGTCAGCAAGATGAAGAGCATCGAGACGTCGGTGATGGCGTCGGCGGAAGTGGTACGACGGTTGGGCGAGAACTCGAAAGAGATCGGTTCGATAGTCGAGGCGATAGCGGGCATAGCGGATCAAACGAATCTGTTGGCGCTCAACGCGGCGATAGAGGCAGCGCGCGCGGGCGAACAGGGACGCGGTTTTGCGGTGGTGGCGGACGAGGTGCGCAAGCTGGCGACGGCATCACAGGAGTCGGCGGAGCAGATCAGAGCGCGAATCGAATCGATCCAAGCGGCGACGGAGGAAGCGGTTACGTCGATGAAGAGCGGCACGGACGACGTTAACGCGGGCACCGAGGCGATCCGAAATGTGGGCGTGCAGTTCAAAGCGATCATGGAGATGGTTGATGGTATCAAGGGCGAGATAGAGGGCATCAACAATTCGGTGATGACGGTGTCGGACGGTGCGCATAACATCGTTCGGGCGGTAGATACGATCGATCAGACGAGCCGCACGACGGAGCAGAGGACGCAAGCGATCTCGTCGGAGACGGAGGAGCAATCGGCATCAAACGAGGAGATTGCGGCGGCGTCGCAAGCGCTGGCGAACTTGGCGGAGGACATGCAGACGGCGATCGGTCAATTCAAAATCTGATCTCGACATCGAATGAAAAAAAAGGGACGGGCGCCGTGTTCGCGGGGCGCCCGCCCTTTTTCGTTGCCGACGGATAAATTTCATGGACGGCGTCTTCCATGAGGCTCCCGCCTTTTTTACTGCCTTCGGATAAAGTTCATGGACGGCGATAAAATTTTGGGCGACAGAAAAGATCGGGCGAGCCGCCCCCATCGAGAGGCGGGCGCCCGTACTCTTTCACCGTCACCCCACAGATCTATGCTTAGAAGAAATATTTGGGGCTGAAATATAAAGGGACGGGCGCCTTGTTCGCGGGGAACTCGCCTTTTTTCATTGCCGACGAATAAAATTCATGGGCGACGTCTTCCACGAGGCTCCCGCCTTTTTTACTGCCTTCGGACAAACTTCATGGACGCCGATAAAATATTGAGCGACAGAAAAAAGCGGGCGAGTCGCCCCCTTAGAGAGGCGGGCGCCCGTACTCTTTCACCGTCACCACACAGTTCTTTGCTTAGCAAAAATGTTTGGGGCTGAATAAGATGAAGGGCGGCGCCGTGTTCGCGGGGCGCACGCCCTTTTCCTTGCCGACGGATTAATTTCATAGACGACGATAACAATCGGGGCAACAGAGAGGATAGGGCGAGCCGCCCCAAGCGAGAGGCGGTCGCCCGTACTTTTCACCATCACCCTACAGCTCTTTGCTCATAGGAAATGTTTGGGGCTGAAATATAAAGGGCGGCGCCTAGTTCGCGGGGCGCCCGCCCTTTTCTTGCCGACGAATAAAGTTCATGGACGCCGATAAAATTTTTGAACCCCCGTACTTTTTTACCGTCCCCCCACACAGCTCTTTGCTCAGCAGAAATATTTGGGGCTGAAATATAAAGGGCGGCGCCGTGTTCGCGGGGCGCCCGCCCTTTTCTTTGCCTTCGGATCAACTTCATGGACGGCGATAAAATGTTGGATGGCAGAAAAAGATCGGGCGAGTCGCCCCATGCGGGATGCGGTCGCCCGTTCTTTTCACCGTCACCCCACAGCTCTGCGATCAGAAGAAATTTTTGGAGCTGAAATAAAAAGGGCGGCGCCTTGTTCGCGGGGCGTCCGCCCTTTTTCGTTGCCGACTGATAAAGTTCATGGACGACGATAAAATGTTGAGCGATAGAGGGGATCGAGCGAGCCGCCCCAAGCGGGAGGCGGGCGCCCGTACTCTTTCATCGTCACCCCACAAAGTTCTTTGATCAGAAGAAATTTTTGGGGCGAATAAAGTTCATGGACGACGATAAAATTTTGAGCGACAAAAAAAATAGGGCGCGCCGCCGAATGAGCAGGCGGGCGCCCGTACTCTTTATTTTGCTCAACGCCGAAGGCTCAATCGCGATCCTCGATGGGCGTTGTCTCCATGCCATCAACGTAGAAATTATATTGATCCCGACCGTTGCGCTTCGACACGTACAACGCCGCATCCGCTCGCTCCAACAGATCATCAATGTTGGTTGCGTCCTTCGGGAACAACGCCGCTCCCACCGACGTCGACAGCGAAAACTTATGCCCCGATATCTCGAACGGCTCCCTCATACTCTTGACCAGCTTCTCACAGATCGTTCGAGTATCCGTCGCATCGTAGCCCAACAGGAACAACAGGAACTCGTCCCCGCCGAATCGGCACGCCACTTCTTTGCGCCCCGCAATCTCGATTATTCGTTTGGCGAACGCGATCAACAAGCCGTCGCCCACCGCATGCCCGTACGTATCGTTGACCATCTTGAATTTGTCCACGTCGATGAACAGCAGCGCTCCGTAGAACCGACTTTGGATCGACTTGTCCATCATCTGACGCAAGTAGATCAGGAAGTGCGTTCGATTGGGCAGCCCCGTCAACGCATCGTGGTACGCAATCGCTTTGATCTTCGTCTCTGCGTCTTGAGACTTCTTGCGCGTCGCCCTCAACCCTTGGATCATATAGTTGATATTGTCGGCGAGCACTCCGATTTCGTTATCGCTCTTGACCTTCAACTGCCCCGACAGATCGCCCGCGCGGATCCGATTCGCCATCTCTATGATCTGCCTCAACGGCGCGGTCAGCTCCCTCGAGAAGTAGATCACCACTCCGAGCGTCAGCAATGAGATCAACATGCCGCCGAGCAACGCCCTCAAAAACAATTTATTGAGAATGACGTTGATGGTCGTCGCCGAATGCGTCAGCACCAGCGCCCAATTCTTATCGGAGTTCGGCAACGGGATCGGTCGATAGATGCAATAGTACTCGTTGTTCTCCTGATCGCGATAAGTCGTCTCGCCGCGCCCGCCGCGTTGAGCCGCTTGCATCGCTCGCACCAATCCGATCGGCGCTCGGAAATCTGTTTCGTCCTCGAGCACATTGCCGGCGTTGTCGGTCGCCTGCTTGATGACCTTGAGCGTCTCATAATTGAACAGCCCTTCGCCGAACCACGACGGTTGAGCGATCGCCACGCCGTTCTGATCGAACAGATACGCCGACAGATCACTTCGATGATTGAAATCGTTGATGTACGTCTGCAGAGGGCGAAGGCTGATATCCGCCACGATTGTGCCCTCGAGCTTACCGTCGTGCTCGATCTTCTGAACCGAGGTCACGATCAGATCATGCGTCGTCGGCGAGCGATACGCGGCGGAAACATTTTCCTGCTCGTTCAGACCGGCGAGCCGTTGTTTGATACCTGCCGAATCGAAATCTCCGACCACCTGAACCGTCGACACACCGTTGGCGTTGAGCACCGTGAACAATTCATAAGAAATCTCGTCGAGCGAAAACTGCAGGATCAAACTCGCTTGTTCCGAGGGCGGTAACCTCATCAGTGAAGGGTAAGACGCGATCATGTGCTGCCGACGCAGAGGGCGGGCGATTGTTTGTCCGACCTGGTTCGATAAAATTTGAGCCGTCTGCAGATCGTTTGTCTGCATGAACTGCTTGTAGTCGTCGAGCATGAAGTAGCGCATGATCAATAGGAACGCCGCGAACGATACGGAGATTGCGCCGACGATTATCGTTACGAGCTGCCACTGAATGGATTTTTTCATACCGATCCCTCATCGCAAAGTGTTATGTGCCCTGACTGAAGATCACCGCTGTCGAAACCAAAATGAGTGCGAGGAAACCGAGCGCCGCTTTGATGAACGGCAGGCTGGGCTGACCATGGATTGCCTTGTAGGAAATTATGCCGACGGTGATCGACAAGCCGACCATCGCCACCAGAGTTATCATCGAAAATACTTGTGCCATTGTTATCCCCTCTCGTTGATTAAAATCATTTTATCAAACGCGCGTGGAAAATACAATTGAATTAATGCCGATTGATGTTATAATGGGCAAAAAAATTTTTCCAAAGGGGTTTTCGCAATGAAATACGTCAGCACGAGGAGCAAGATGAAATCGTCGGAGGCGGTTACCTCTGCTCAAGCGATCCTCAAGGGGCTCGCTCCCGACGGCGGTCTGTTCGTGCCCGAGGAGATTCCCAAGCTCAAGCCCGCGGAGATCGAACGGCTGTTGGTCAAGCGCTACGAAGTTCGAGCGGTTGATATCCTTCATCGCTTCTTGACTGATTACACGATAGACGAGCTCGCCGAGTGCGTTGAGCTCGGGTATGATTGGTTCGACGTGCCCAAGCGTGCGACGATAGCGATCTTCCTCAACGACAAGATGAATCAACCTGCTCCGCCGCCGCCCGCCGACTCGACCGCCGCGGCTGCTCCCGTCGAGAAGAAGGTGACGGCGCTGCTCGAGCTCTGGCATGGTCCGACGTCGGCGTTCAAGGACATGGCGTTGCAAGTTCTGCCTCATCTCATGCGTTATGCGCTCAAGAAGACGGGCGAGACCGATCAAATCATGATCCTGGTGGCGACGAGCGGCGACACCGGCAAAGCGGCGCTGGCAGGATTCTCCGACGTGCCGCAGACGAAGATCATGGTGTTTTATCCCGACGGAGGAGTGAGCGATCTTCAACGGCTGCAGATGGTGACGCAGGTCGGCTCGAATGTCAACGTGACGGCGGTGAAGGGCAACTTCGACGATGCGCAGAACGGTGTGAAGAAAATTTTCGGCGACAAGGCGATCCGCGCGGAGCTGGCAGAGCATCACATCAAACTGTCGTCGGCGAACTCGATCAATTGGGGGCGACTGGTGCCGCAGATCGTCTACTACGTCTCGGCGTACGTCGACATGATCGATGCCAAGATGATCAAGCTCGGCGACAAGATCAACGTGACGGTGCCGACGGGCAACTTCGGCAATATCCTGGCGGCGTATTATGCCAAGCGCATGGGCGTGCCGATCGATCGACTGATCTGCGCGTCGAATGCCAATCACATCTTGACGGATTTCTTCCAAACGGGAGTGTACGATCGCAATCGGGAATTTTACAAGACGATCTCGCCGTCGATGGACATCTTGATCTCGAGCAATCTGGAGCGACTGTTGTTCCATGAGACGGGCGATCCGCGTCGCGTGAAGAAGATGATGGACGAGCTGGCATCGACGGGCAAATTCAAAATCGATACGGTGCTCAAGAAGAAACTCGATCGGATTTTCTATGCGGGTTTCGCGACGGAGGAAGAGACGCGCGCGACGATCGACGGCGTATTCAAAGAGTTTGCGCGTTACGTGATCGATCCGCATACGGCGGTGGGTTATGCGGTGGCGGAGAAGTATCGTCGGGAGACGGGCGACGAACGTCCGATGCTGATCGCGTCGACGGCATCACCGTACAAATTCGCGCCTGCGGTATTGGGAGCGTTGGGCGTCGACGTGTCGAAGATGAGCGAGTTCGGGCAACTCGATCGATTGAACAACATTTCGAGCCGAATGATCCCCGCGGGGTTGGCGAAGCTCGACAAGGCGGCGGTGATTCATACGAATGTGGTCGAGCCGTCGCAGATGGCTGAGGCGGTGCTCGCCTTCGCAAAACAGTAATCGTCCGTCAATCAGATCAGTTTCATTTGATAAAGGGCTTGAAAAAATTACGTTCAACCGTTAAAATCAATCAGCTTCGTTGAGACAAACTTTTTGGGAGGTCGATAGTTTGAACGAGAGCACCGGCGATAAAAACATTCCGAAGACCTACGAGCCGCAATCATTCGAGAAGAGCGTCTACGAATTCTGGGAGTCGCATCACTACTTCCGCGCCGACGAGTATTCGTCCGCCGCGCCCTACAGCATCGTGATCCCGCCGCCGAACGTCACGGGTCAACTTCACATGGGGCATGCGCTCGACGAGACGTTGCAGGACATCTTGATCCGCTATCATCGCATGCTCGGCGACGAAACGTTGTGGATGCCGGGCTGCGACCATGCGGGCATCGCCACCCAAGCCCGCGTTGAGGAATCGCTCCGCGCGGAGGGCACCGATCGTTATGCGTTGGGGCGTCAAAGGTTCCTCGAACGCGTCTGGCAATGGAAACAGAAATACGGCAGTCGAATCCTCTACCAGCTGAAGACGCTCGGCTCGTCATGCGATTGGGAACGCGAACGCTTCACCATGGACGCCGGCTGTTCGAAGGCGGTCAGAGAAGTTTTCGTAAGCCTCTACGACGAAGGGCTCATCTACCGCGGCACGCGCATCACCAATTGGTGCCCCAAATGCAATACCGCGCTGTCGGACATCGAAGTTGATCACGTCACGGAGGCGGGACATCTCTGGCATCTGCGTTATCCGTTCGAAGACGGCTCCGGCTACGTCGAAGTTGCAACCACACGACCCGAAACCATGCTCGGCGACACAGGCGTTGCTGTTCACCCCGATGATGATCGCTATAAGGCTCTCGTTGGTAAGACATTGATCCTCCCGCTGGTCGGTCGCAAGATCAAACTCTTCGCCGATGATTACGTCGACAAGGAGTTCGGCACCGGCGCCGTCAAGGTCACGCCCGCTCACGATCCGAACGATTATGAGATGGGCTTGCGTCATGATCTCGAGCAGGTCAAAGTGATCGAGAACGACGGCACCATGAGTGAAGGGCTCGGCAAGTACTCGGGGCTTGATCGTTATGAGTGTCGACGGTTGATTGTCGAGGACTTGAAAGCGATCGGCGCATTGGTCTCGACGGAGGCTCACGAGCATGCGGTGGGGCATTGCTCGCGTTGCGGCACCACGATCGAGCCGTTGATCTCCAAGCAATGGTTTGTCAAAATGGAGTCGTTGGCGAAGCCGGCAATCGAATGCGTGCGCGACGGTCGATTGAAGTTTGTTCCCGATAGATTCTCAAAGATTTACGAGAACTGGCTTGAGAACATTCGCGATTGGTGTATCAGTCGGCAGCTGTGGTGGGGGCATCGAATCCCGGCGTGGTACTGCGACGATTGCGGTCAAACGTCGGTTTCGCGGATCGATCTCGACGAATGTCCGCACTGCCACGGCAAACACATTCATCAGGACGAGGACGTTCTTGACACGTGGTTCAGTTCGGCGCTGTGGCCCTTCTCGACGATGGGTTGGAATGAACAAACCGCGACGCTCAAAAAGTTTTACCCGACGAGCGTGCTGGTGACGGGCTACGATATCATCTTCTTCTGGGTGGCGCGCATGGTGATGATGGGGCTCAAGTTCGCCGGCGATGTTCCGTTCCGTCATGTGTTTATCCACGGGCTGGTGCGAGACTCTCAAGGGCGCAAGATGAGCAAGTCGCTCGGCAACGGCATCGATCCCGTCGAAGTGATCGACAAGTACGGCGCCGACACGTTGAGGTTCATGCTGATCACCGGCAACACTCCGGGCAATGACATGCGTTTCTATTGGGAGCGTGTGGAATCCGCGCGGAACTTCGCAAACAAGATTTGGAACGCGTCGCGCTATCTGCTGATGAATCTTGACGGTTTTGATCGATCGTTCCGACCGTCGAACGATGATTACACGTTGGCGGATCGATGGATCGTGTCGCGTTTCGAGCAAGTGCGTCAAAGCGTGAAGGACAATCTTGATCGTTTCGAGCTTGGAGAGGCGGCGCGGCTCATCTATGAATTCTTGTGGAGCGAGTATTGCGATTGGTACATCGAGCTGACGAAGGCGCGGCTGTACAATCGGGACGACGAGCGGGCACGACAGACGGCGCTGTATGTGCTGTCGACGGTGCTCGAATCGACGTTGAGGTTGTTGCACCCGTTCATGCCGTTCCTGACCGAGGAGATTTGGCAGAAGTTGCCGCACGAGGGCGACAGCATCATGGTGTCACCGTTCCCGAAGTCGGAGCATACAATTGATGAACAATCGATCCGCTCGATGGAAACGATCATGGAGACGATCAAGACGATCAGAAACCTCCGCGCGGAAGTGGGCGTGCAGCCGCGGCAGAAATCGGAAGTCCGCTTAAAGTTGAGCGACGGCGCGTTGCTCGAAACGTTCAGAGCGAATGCGGACTACTTGAAACTGGCGTCGGCGGAGCCTGTAATATTCATGTCGGCGGACGATGCCAAGCCGGAGCATGCGTTATCGGGCGTGGCGGTCGGCGTGGAGATTTACTTGCCGTTGGCGGGCTTGATCGATGTCGACAAGGAGACGGCTCGTCTCAACAAGGAGCTTGAGAAGTTGCGCAAGGGGATTGCGTCGACGGAGAGCAAGTTGAGCAATGAAAAATTTTTGTCGAAGGCACCGGCAGACGTGGTGGCGGCGGAACGAGAAAAACTGTCGGCGGCTCGGGAAAAAATTTCAGCGCTCGAGGCTCGCATCTCTCAACTGAAGTCATGAGCGTGCCGGGAAATTTGCGATGAACTACCATGAGGCGATCGATTACCTTGAGAGGCTCCGCGTGTTTGGGATCAAGGCGGGGCTCGAACGCATCAGCAGACTGCTGGCTCGGCTCGACAATCCGCAATCGAAGTACAAGACGATCCACGTGACCGGCACCAACGGCAAGGGCTCCGTCTGCGCGATGCTCAATCAGATTCTGTCGACGGCGGGATTTAAGGTTGGAATGTTTACGTCGCCGCATCTGACGAGTTATTGCGAACGGTTCAGGCTCAACGGTCGGGAGATCGACGAGGAGAGTTTTGCGGCGGGCGTCGAAAGGATCGCTCATGTGATCGACGCGATGCTCAACGACGGCGACGAGCACCCCACACAATTTGAAGCAATGACGGCAATGGCATTCGATTACTTTGCGCGTGAGAATGTCGACTACGCGGTGATCGAGGTGGGATTGGGCGGCACGCTCGATTCGACCAATGTGATCACTCCCGTCGTGTCGGTGATAACCAACGTGGGCATGGATCACGCCGATAAGTGCGGCGGCACGCTCGAAAACATTGCTCGTCATAAGGCGGGCATCATCAAGCGCGGCGTTCCCGTCGTGACGGCGGCGAAGGGTGAACCTCTCAAAATCATTTCTGCCGTCGCCACTCTGCTCGATGCAAAACTGATCATGCCTCCAACCGTCGACGTTAAAACTTCTCTCGAGGGCGATTACCAACGGGAGAATGTTGCCGTTGCCGTCGCTGCCGCCGAATGTCTCAACGAGCCGCGCATTACCCGATCGATCATTGAAAGCGCGCTCGAACATGTCAAATGGGCGGGGCGCTTCGAACTGTTTGACGTCAACGGCAGGACGGTCGTCATTGACGGCGCTCATAATCCCGACGGCGCGACTGCCCTTCGTCGTTCGCTCGACATCAAATTCGGCGATCGACCGCGGCGATTTCTGTTCGGAGTGCTCGGCGACAAGGATTTCAACGGTATGATCAACATTTTGTTCAGACCGTCGGACGAGGTGATTGTTACTCGTCCGCAATCCGATCGCGCCGCCGATCCCAATGCCGTTGCCAAACTGATCGAGCGTCGACAAATCCGCGCGGAGGCGATCGATGATGTCAAGGCGGCTTTCGACAAATGGATCAACGGCGGGACGAATCAAACGGTGTTGATCGCGGCAGGTTCACTCTACATGATCGGCGGCGTCCGTCAAATGCTTGTAAACTGAACAGGAGGTTCGTCGATGAATCGAGCAGATGTCTTCGTGAGAAGGCGACGCATCAGAACTCTCGAAATCTGGACCATGCGCGCCATTATCGTCGAAGCCTTCTTCCTCGCCCTGTTCCCGAGCATCGCCGCCGCGGCAGTCCTGTTCGGCACGGTCACTTGGGTCATGCGTCTGGCGCTCGACAACAAATTCAAGATGCGCGCCCTGCCCTTCGACACGCCCGCCATGATCTTCGCGCTCATTGCGCTCGTCTCGGTGTTCAATTCGTCGAGCCTAAACTTCGAACTGCTCTACCACTTCTGCTCGTTCGTCGGCATCTACGGCTTGACTTACCTGCTCATCGGACAAAACATCAGATCACGTCAACAGGTTCGCGCCGTCGTGATCGCGCTCGCCGCCTCCGCATTGCTGGTGGTGCTGTGGGGCTACTTCCAATTCGTCTTCGGCATCGATACCGCCGATATGAAATGGGTCGATCCCGAGAAATTCCCCGAGCTCCGTAAGCGCGTCTTCTCAACGCTCGAAAACCCCAACGTGCTCGCAGGCTACCTCGACATATTCATCTGCCTGGCGTTGGGCGTGCTCGCCAAGGTCGCCGGCAGAACTCAAAAGTTTGCCATGATCATCGCCATCGTCATGCTCGCCGCTTGTCTCGCCATGACTTACGCGCGCGGCGCCTACTTGACCATCGCCATCGTCTTCGTCATCTACGGCATCATTCAAGATTGGCGCGTGTTTGTATTCTTCTTGTTCGTCACCGGCGGGATCCTCCATTACGATGCCGCGTTCGTCGATCGCATGCTGTCAATCTTCATCGCAACCGACAGTTCCGAAGGACTTCGCATCGGCATCTGGACGAGCACCCTCGCGATGATCACCGATCACCCGTTCATAGGAATCGGTTGGGGCGCATTTAAGTCTGTCTATCCAAATTACGATTACTATCTTAAGGGAGCGAACGTTGAGATATTCCACGCGCACAACATTTTCCTGCACCATGCCGCCGAGGTCGGGATTATCGGCGCGATGGCATTCTTTTGGTACTTCTTCGGCACCATGCTCATGACACTCGAGCTTGGCGCCAATCGGAAGTTCAATGCAATCAAGGACAAGGTATTATCTCTCATCGAGCGGATTTGGAACGTCGGGCTTAAGCGTAAGCTCGCGGAGACCGCCGGCGAGATCAAGGAACGTTACCTGATTGAGAACGGGCGGCTTGAACGGCTCGTCAGAATGAAGGAACGTACAGAAGATGCAATCGCCGACGCGTCGGAGAAGTTCATCGGTTGGATTTCGTTATCGAAGGACGATCGAGAGGACGACGCCGACGGGGAATCGACTGCGACAGTCGAGAAGGTCTCACTCAAAAAGAAAATCTCGCTCAAAAAAACAAAACTGCCAATCACCCATCGGGACAAACCAATCGAATCGGAACGATCGGACGACAACTCAATCGAAGATGAATCGGAGGAGAAGGAGGCTCCCCGCATCAAGAGGATTATGACGCCGACCGTCGACGAGGACAAAAAAATATTCGATTGGAATGAAGTCGCCGAGATTAGCAACCGGCAAATAACTGACGGCGTGAAGTTCGGGATCGGGCTGGCGTTTCTGTCGATGACTTTAAACGGTCTGACGGATAATCTGCTGTTCAATATCCCAACGTCAATGCTGATGTGGCTGCTCGGCGCGCTCGGCGGAGCGATTTCGCTGCTCCCCGAGAATGAAGAAATCAAAAGGAGAAAATAACGCTAAAATGAAAAATGAAATCTCACAAGCGACAATCGGGAGGCTCCCGCTCTACTTTCGTACGTTGAACTTCGCAGAGAAGGACGGCATGGACATCATTTCCTCCGACGAATTCGGACGGCGGCTCGATATCACGCCCGAGCAGATCAGAAAAGATTTGGCGTCGTTCGGGCAATTCGGCAAGAAGGGCGTCGGCTACTACGTGAGCGAACTCAAGAACAGGATCGGCAACATTCTGGGGCTCGAAAACCACTGGAACTTCGCTATCGTGGGCGTCGGACACCTCGGCAGTGCGCTTGCTAACTATAAAAACTTCATCACGTTGGGCTTCAACCTGGTGGCGCTGTTCGATACCGATAAGAGCGTGGTCGGCACGACGATCAACGGGATCAAAGTGCAGGGCATCGACGTGCTCAAAGAGGTCGTGGCGGAGCGCAAAATCCAGATCGCGATCATCACGGTGCCGGTGTCTGAAGCGCAGAACGTGACGGACTTGCTGATCGAATCTGAGGTGCGGGGCATCTGGAACTTCTCGCCGATCAAACTGTCGGTACCCAAACCCATGTACATCGTCAACGAAGATTTGTCGATCGGGCTGAGCAGCCTGTCGTACCACTTGGCGCGCCTCGACTAAAACACTCGTCGAATTAACCGATTGCATTGAACGACGGAAACGGAAAATCCCTCGACGCTTTGAGCGAAGAGGGATTTTTATATTGTGTCCTGCAAAAATATTCAAGATGGTCGGGATGACAGGATTTGAACCTACGACCCCCGCGTCCCGAACACGGTGCTCTACCAAACTGAGCTACATCCCGAGTCGTGCTGTCGATCGACAACGCTGTTATTATACGCGCTACATTTCCAAAATGCAAGCCCTTTGACCAAAAAATTTTTCTCCCACCCTTTGAAGGTTCCACCTTCAGAACCGACCGGGGGATTGAAGGCTGTTGCCTTCAGAACCGACAGGGAGGATTGAAGGCTGTTGCCTTCAGAACCGACAGGGAGGATTGAAGGCTGTTGCCTTCAGAACCGCCGGGGAACATTGAAGGCTATTGCCTTCAGAATCGACAGGGAGGATTGAAGGCTGTTGCCTTCAGAACCGACGGAAGTGTTGAAGGCGACTGCCTTCTCAACCGTTGAAGGGATCAAAACCGTAGGTTTTAGGGGCGGGTGGGCGGGATCAATTATTTATTCGTCGTCGTCCTCGCCGCGAGACTGTTTCAGCTGACGAGCCTTCGCCGCCCCGAATGCTTCATAAAATCTTTCAGCCAACGTCTGGTAGTTCCTCAACGTCTTGCTCGACTTCTCCTTGCCGCCCTCAATCCGAAAGTCGTAGAGCAATTCATTGGTGCCCGCCTTGTACACGCTCCCGAACAAATTCACTCGAGAGTTGTTGGCGATCGTCACGAACAGATATGCGTCGGCGTACTTGTCCACATACTCCTTATAAACCTTCTTCGACTCGGGGATCGGCAGCCGTCGAATGTCGATCGCCGTGTCCGCCTTGATCTCGCGCGCCAGATCGTTATACGAGATCACTTCGTAGCCCTTCGCCTTCTTGCCCGCCTCCGCCAACGCCTTCAACAGCTCGTCGGTCGTCGGCTCCTCGTCGAGCATCTTGGTGTAGTACGGCAGGCAGATCGTCAGCTTGTCGATCTTGGTGAGGTCGGCGCCCTCCTCGATTGTCTCTGCCTGACCCGCAAAGCACGCCGTCGACATCATCAGCATCATCGCCATCGTCAACAGTTGGATCAGCCGTTTCAATTCAATCGCCTCCGATCAAATCAATTTATGCGCCGCCAATGCCGCCCTCAATCGCTCGACATTCTGCGGCTCCATGGGGCTCAACGGCATTCTCAACGGTCCCGCGTTCCAACCCATCAAGTTCATCGCCGTCTTGACCGGGATCGGATTGACCTCGCAGAACAGCGCGTCGATCAGATCGGAGTAATCGATCTGCATGCGCGCCGCTTCCTCAAACTTGCCGTCGAAATACAATTGACAGATGTCATGCGTCTCTTGCGGCGCCACGTTCGACAGCACCGAGATCACTCCGCAGCCTCCCAACGACAGGATCGGAATGATCTGATCGTCATTGCCCGAGTAGATCGCAAGCTCGTCGCCGCATGCCTTCCGCGTCCGCACCACCGACGAAAGATCGCCGTTCGCCTCTTTGATCCCGACGATGCGCGGGTGTTTCGAGATGCGGGCATAAGTGTCGACCTTGATCGAGACGCCGGTACGCGACGGCACGTTGTACACGATGATCGGGACGTTGACGCTGTCGGCGATCTTCTCGTAATGCGCGGCAAGCCCGTTTTGCGTGCACTTGTTATAGTACGGCGTGACGATCAAAAGCCCGTCGACGCCAACGCTCTCTGCATAGGTCGACAGCTCGATCGCGTAACGCGTTTCGTTCGAGCCGGTGCCGGCAACGACGGGGACGCGCTTCTTGACATGGTCGACGGCAAATTTGATGGTCGCCTTGTGCTCGGCGTCGGACATGGTTGCCGCCTCGCCCGTGGTGCCCGTGATGATGATGGCGTCGGTGCCGTGCTCGATCTGGTGATCGATGATGCGACCGAGCTCGTCAAAGTTGATGCCGTCGTCGGTGAAGGGCGTAATGATGGCGACGCCCGCGCCCTTGAAAATTGTATCCTTCATGTCGTTCGCTCCAATCTGATTATGCGTTGACATTGACCAGCTCGCCGAAAATACTTTTGTTCTGACGGAGCAGTTCCTCATTGCCGAACACGCAAAGGTTGTTCGCCTTCATGCACGCGTCGATCAACGGCGCCAACCCGCGGATCGTCTCCTGCCGCGTCGCCAATACCTCATCGCGATATTTTTGCCGATCATCGAACGTGATGCTCCTCATGTAGCACTCCATTGCAAGGTTGCCCTTCATCGACGGCGTCAACGGATGATCCAACTTGCTGACCGTCCCGATGATGTACTTGTCCATCTCCCGATCGGACACGTTGAAGTTCGACAGGAAATCCGCTGTCCGATCGAACACCGCCAACGTTCGGCTCAAATTCGGATCGCGATACGAACAGAAATGCATCGCGCCGCTGCGAGTGAAGCTCGTCATTGCTCCGTAGGCGCCGCCCTGCACTCGAATCAGCGTCCACATGTATTCGTATCTCATGATCGTTTCGAGCACGCCGAGCGCCCCGGTAAATTCGAAGCCGAGATTAATAAAATTGGCGCCCTTGCCCACGTACTGCACGCGACTCTGCGACATAAAGCCTTCGTTCTTCGCCTTCAACGGGAAGTGGTAATGCTCGACTTTAAATTCGTCGGTCGGCAACGCCTTCAGCAATCTCGACAGATGCGGCACGAACTGTTTATAGACGTCATCGTTGGCGGTCACGCCCACGATCAAACCGTTCTTGTTGATCAATCGAGTGAGCACGTCGTAGAGCTCATCGACCAGATCATCGAATCGCTTGTCGAAGTTCGCAAGCAGCTCCTTCAAAAATTTGTTGTAGGGCAGCACGCCTTCGTTGAGGTACGCGCCCGCCTTCGACAGGTACGACGCCAGTCTCAACACCACGATGCTTTGAGCGTTGCGTTGAAGGCTGAGCTCGATGCCAATCTGCTGTTCTTCGATCAACTCACGAATGCGTTTCTTGTTGATGAAAATGCTTTCGGTCAACATCTCGATGAGAATGTCGGTCATCTCCGGCAGTTTCGACGCCAGCGCCTTGACGGTCAAGCGGCATTTTGGATTGAACGAGTCGGGCATGCCGTTCTTGATGTAAGTCTGCAGCCCCATGCCGATGCCGCCGAGATGCGTATCGGTGAGCGTGGTGAACTCCTCATAGGTGTGATTTTTGGTGTCGACCTCTCCGAGCAAACTCATCAACAGTTGAGCGTGGAAGCGTTTGCTCTGAGGGACGCGGGTTGCGTCGAAGAAAAAGTTGAGATAGATGATGCCGTTGGTCTCAACGCAACTGTCGAGAATGCGGGTGCCGTCGAGATCACGGAACTTCAGCGGCAAGCGTTCAGCCTCTTTGCGAATGTCCTCTAACTTGAGTATGGGGATCGTTTCAAGTGCTTCGGGAGTTTCGGGCGCCTGCTGGCGAGCTTTGAGACGATTGGCGTTGTCGACGATCGATTGAAGTTCGTTTGATGTGAGCGACGCCTTGATCTTCTCAAGCGCCTCTGCCTGACGAGCCTCGCGTTCCTTGGCGACGGTCTTGCTCGGCTTGAGGGTGAACAGCACTCGATGCGGATTGTTGAGGAAGTACTCCTCGATGAGCTGTTCGTAGTAGCGACTGTTGAGCCCCGCCTTGAGCTCGGCAAGCGAATCCTCATAACGCAGATGCATGTTGGGATCGGCGTCGTACAACCAACTCTTGAGCGCGCGCAAGCCGTAGACCAATCCGCGCGGAGTGCCGCCGAAATCAGCCTCGCGCAAACCGAATTCCAATGTATTGATCGACGCTTGGAGGAGCGAACGATCGATCCCGTCGGTCGCCAACTTCTTCAACGTTGACATGGTGAGCTCGTAAAATTCATCGAGACGAGCGGCTTCGGCTCCGCTGACCTGAACGGTGAAGGTCGGCTGCAGATAATCTTCGTCGAAACTTGAATCGACGTCCTTACCGATGTGAGCGTCGACGAGCGCCTTCCTCAACGGGGCGGCGGAGGCGACGAGCAAAGTTTGTTCCAAGACGTTGAGGGCGAGGGGCTTGGTGGTATCGAGCACGTCACCGACGAGGAAGCTCAACGTGAGGAAAGTTTTATCGCGCTCGTCCTCCTCGTCGCCGATCGGATAGAAATCTTCGTCGCGTCGCATTTGATCGAACGGCTGTTGTCGAGCGATGGACGAATCAATCTCGAGGCGATCATACTTCGACAGATATTCCCGATCGAGGTAAGCCAATTGATCATCGATATCAACGTCGCCGTAGAGGTAGATGTAGGAATTAGACGGGTGATAATAACGCTTATGAAAATCGATGAAGGCGTCGAGCGTGAGGGAGGGAATTGCTTCGGGGTCGCCGCCCGATTCGAAGTGGTAGCAGGTATCGGGGTAGACGGCGCGACAAATTTTACTGCCGAGAATTGATTCGGGTGAGGAGAGGGCGCCCTTCATCTCGTTGTAGACGACGCCGCTGTAAGTCAACGGTTCTGATTGATCGTTGATCTCGTAGTGCCAGCCCTCCTGCATGAGGATTTCGGGAGTTGAGTAGATGGCGGGGTTGAAAACGGCGTCGAGATAAACGTCCTCGAGGTTGCGAAAATCTTTGGGATTGCGGCTGGCGACGGGGTAGACGGTTTTATCGGGATAAGTCATGGCGTTGAGGAAAGTGTTGAGCGAGCCCTTGACGAGCTCGACGAACGGTTCTTTGAGCGGATATTTTTTAGAGCCGCAGAGCAAAGAGTGTTCGATGATGTGAGCGACGCCGGTATCGTCGGTGGGCGGCGTGCGAAACCCGATGTAGAAAACTTTGTTGTCGTCGTCGGCGGCGATGAAGAAGAGTTTGGCGCCGGTCTTGAGGTGAACGAATTGGAAAGTATCCGCGCGGAGCTCGTCGAGGTGCGTGCGGTCGATGAGTTTGAACCCGTGGAGCTCGTCGTTGATTTTAAGATCAGAGTGCATTGAACTACTCCCTTCAAAAGTTTTGCACATTATAGCATAGCGCGTTGGCGGCGTCGAAAAAAATTTTTTAGCCGAGCCGGTTGACAGCCTAACCCCCCCCCGTGATATAATGTACATGAAAGGAGTGATAAGGCTCGAAAAAATATTTTTCTTATCCTTGTCGACGATGCGGAGCATGCTGTCGAAACATCCGCGCGATCGATGAACTGCGGTATCTGGATCGTGGCGACGGAGTCTGCCGACATCTGACCGAAAAAAATCTGTGCGACATATACAAGCATCGCCCCGATATGTGTAACGGTCGCTACGTCTACGAAAACGGTTACGCCCATATGCCGGTCGAGGAGTTTCATAAAATGATTGCCGTCCTTTGCGACGACATAAGGAGACGAGAGCTTGAAAAATTATTTGAAGAAGTACCGAACGCTCGACGAGCGCAATCTTAAGTCCCTCAAGAATAATCTCGCCGCATTGCAGGGAGCGGGCATTTATCCGAGGCAATTCAATTACCCGATCACTTTGCAGTTTGAGCTTACCGGTCAATGCAATCTCGCTTGCAAGCATTGCTACAATCGTTCGGGCGACGCCGATCGCATCACGCCCATGACGCCCGACAAATGGATTGATCTCGCTCATCAGATTGTTGCTGACGGCGGGATTTTTCAATGCATCATCTCCGGTGGTGAGCCGCTTCTGCTCGGCAATCGGCTATTCGACATCATGGACATTTTACACGACGACGGCACGTCCTTTGTCGTGATCACCAACGCTTTGCTTCTCACGCCTGATAAGGTGCGCCGCTTCATAAAATATCGCTACTTTTGGTTCCAAATTTCGATCGACGGAGCGACCGCCGAAGTTCATGACAAATTTCGCGGCGTCAACGGCTCGTTCGATCGGGCGGTCAACGGCGCGCTCGAGATCAGTAATGCCGGAATCCCGCTCGTCATCGCGCATACCGTCACGCCCGAAAATCTTTCGCAGGTTGAAGACATGATCAATCTTGCCTATCGGCTCGGCGCCAATTCGATCATTCTCGGCGAAGTGATGTACAGCGGGCGCGCTTACGAAAACACTGATATCGTTCTCGACGACGAGCAGAAAAATGTTTTGTACGGATTGATCGAGGAGCTCAGTAAAAAATATGCGGGCAAGATCATCCTGCAACGGTCGGCGGAATTAAAATTTCAGATGGAGCGATATATGAGCGAAGTCAACGGCGGCGGGATCATTCGTCCGAACGGCGATTTTCGGCTCGATTGCATGGCGCCGTTTACGATCGGCAACGTGATCAATCAATCGATCAAAGATATGTGGCTCGCGAAGGGGATCGATGCTTGGAACTCGCAGGCGGTCAAAGATTATGTGATGAGCATCGACGACGTGACGCAGACGAGCGACATCAAAAATCACGTCGACGTTGATATTGCGTTGTAGATTGGAGGTGAGCGGATTGAAGGAAGCATATTTGCGTCCGTCAGTGATTGACAGCGCAGTTTTAGAGTTCCAAGGGATTTTCCCGTTGGCGGCAATCGGAGCGGCAGTGGCATCAGCGGCAGCGGGAGTAGGCTCGGCAGCCGCAGCCGCAGCATCGACCACAGCATTCAAAGTAGGTGTCGCCGCAGGTTTGGGGCTCGCGGCGGCAAGCAGTTCCAAAAGCAAAGCGTTTCCAACTTTCAGGTTGCCGAGCTTCAAAAATTTTTCGGGCGATGACTAAAATTTGATCGGAGTGATTGCATTGAAAGAAGTATATCTGCGTCCGACAGTGGTCGGCGCTGATATTTTGGAGGCGCACGGCATTTTTCCATTGGCGGCAATCGGGGCGGCAGTGATGTCGGCGGGCGCGGCTGCCGGTGGAGCACTCGCGGCGGGAGCGGCGGCAGCGACGGGCGCAGCATCGGCTGTGGCGGCAACGGAGGGCGTTCAATTGGCGGCGGGCTATGCGATCGGACGCTCAGTCAAAAAATCGGTCGCGGCTATGCCCGCATTCAGATTGCCGAGTCTCGTGAAGCGCGGAGGTGCCGACGATGGTGTTTCAATGGCTTAAAAATAAAATCCCGCATCGCTCCGTCGTCAAGATGCGGCAAAATGACGATATCCTGATCGTCTGCGCAAACTCGTTGACGATCTACTACTTCAATTCGACGGCGGCATTTTTTCTCAACTCTGTTGACGGCAAGGCGACCGTCGAGGACATAAAAAATAAATTTCTGCAGAAGTACGAGGTAGATGAAGTTATGCTCGAAAATGATTTCGTCGACATGATCCGCGAGCTGCAGTGGAAAGAAATTTTAACTTTGGAGGGCTGATATAAAATTTTTGGGAGAGCGGTTCGAAGTAGCCGCTTTTTTTTCGTTGACAAATGGATCGCCGCAACGTAACATCTCATGAGTAAATCGATTGCGGGAGGCGATCATCATGGAATCAAAACCCAACTCTAATTTTATGCGAGAGATCATCATCGGCACCATCGCCCTGGTCGTCATTCTCGTCGGCGGCACCATGCTCACGGGCTCAAACGTCAGCGACGATACCGAGCAGGCAGTTCGCACCGTCAGCCTCCTATACCTCGACGAGCTCGCCGAACGCCGCGAACAGGTCGTCGCCTCCACTCTCGACGATTACGTCAACAATATGAACATCGTGATCGGCTTGTTGGTTCCCGACGACTTGAGCAGCATCGAGAAGTTACAAGCCTACTTGGCTCGAATGAAACAACTCTACGCGCTCAACCGATTGGCGTTCGTCGACTCCGACGGTTTGATCTACACATCCCGCGGCACCCGAAACGACATCGATCGCTATCATTTCGACTACAAAAATATTTTCGAGACGGAGATATCAATCAAGAACGTCAACGGCAAGGACAAGAAGATCGTCATCGCCGTGCCCGTCGACAGCTTTACATTCATGGGCAAAACTTTCGTCGCGTGCTTCATGGAGATCGACATGGATCATCTGCTGTCGAGCGCCTCATTGACAACCAACAACTCAAACACCACGTTTTGCAACATCTATACCTCCGACGGAATTTCGCTCGCCAACGTCGTGCTCGGCGGGCTCTCCAACGAAAGAAGTTTGTTCAACGCGCTCGAAAATGCCTCCTTCGAAGAAGAGTACAACATCGAGAAGATGCGAGACGACTTCGCCAACGGCAAGCGCGGCATCGCGTCGTTCACCTACGAGAATGTTCGAGAGACCATGTGCTACGTCCCGATCCACGGAACCGATTGGATGCTCACTTATCTGATCCGCGAAAGCATCATCACGTCGTTGATCAGCGACATCACAGAGGGCATCGTCTTCCGCAGTCTGATCCAATCGATCTTGACCGTGCTCGTGTTGCTGGCGATGTTCGCCGTCGTGATCATTCAGACCCGTCGCACTGCCAAGATGACGCTCGATAAGCAAGTCAGTGAAACCGAAAATCGCGTCAAACAACAGGAGCTCGAAGAACAGCTGGCACTTCAGGAAGAATTGATGGCTCAAGAGCAGCAGCGTACTCAACAGGACAGCATGATCACCGCGCTTGCGTCGGATTATCGCAGCGTCTATTATGTCAATCTCGACAACGATGACTGCATCTGTTATCGGAAGGATTCCAAGGCGGAAGATACGATCGACGAGGGCGCGCACGCGTCGTTCAAAGAACTCTTCACCGAGTACGCTCACAATTACGTTGCCGAGGATTATCGGGAGGACTTCTTGAAATTTATAAAGCCGTCAACGATCCGCGCGGGACTCGAGTGCGAAAGGATCATTTCCTATCGATATTTGACCGTCCGCAACGGCAAAGAGATTTACGAGATGCTTCGAATGGCGGGCGTCCGTCATGTCGAAGATCGCGTTGACCATATGATTCATGCGGTCGGCGTCGGCTTTACCATCATCGATTCCGAAATGCGAGACTCCATGGCGAAGAATCGGGCGCTCGGTGACGCACTCAAAGCCGCAGAGGAGGCGAGCCGCGCCAAGACGGCGTTCCTTTCCTCGGTTTCACATGAGATAAGGACGCCGATGAACGCCATCATCGGGCTCGACAGTCTTGCGCTCCACGAGCCCGACCTGTCCGAGACGACCAAAGATTATCTTGAGAAGATCGGCGCCTCCGCTCAACATCTGCTGTCGTTGATCAATGACATACTCGACATGAGCCGCATCGAGAGCGGGCGCATGATCATAAAGAGCGAGGAGTTCTCCTTCTCCAAACTCATCGAGCAGATCAACATTCTGTTCAGCAGTCAATGCCACGATAAACATCTTAATTACGACTGTCGCATCAACGGGCACGTCGATGATTATTACATCGGCGACAGCGTCAAGCTCCGTCAAGTGCTCATCAACATTTTGAGCAACGCGGTGAAGTTCACGCCCGAGGGCGGCAACATCGATTTCCTCATCGAGAGAACCGCGAACTTCGACGGCAAGTCCACGCTCAAGTTCACCATCAAGGACAGCGGCATCGGCATCGGCAAGGACTTCCTCCCGCACATCTTCGACACGTTCAGCCAAGAGGACAGCGGCACAACCAATCGGTACGGCAGTTCGGGCTTGGGCATGGCGATTACCAAGAGCATCGTCGAGATGATGAACGGCAGGATCGATGTCGAGAGCGAGAAGGGCAAGGGCACCACCTTCACCGTCGCGGTCACGCTGATTGATTCCGACAAGACCGACGCAACTGCCGACGACATTGAAGTGCGTCCGCAAGATTTGAACGTGCTGGTGATCGACGACGATCCTATCGCTTGCGAGCATGCCAAATTGGTGCTGTCGACGGCGGGCATTGCATCTGATTATGTGATGTCGGGGCGAGAGGCGGTTGAGATGGCGAAGACGCGTCATGCCCGTCGCGACCCGTACAATCTGATCGTGGTCGATTGGCAGATGCCCGAAATGGATGGTCTGGAAGTTACGCGGCAGATCAGATCGATCCTCGGCGACGAATCGGCGATAATAATTTTGACGGCGTACAATTGGGACGAGATAGAGGAGCAGGCGAAGGCGGCGGGCGTCGACAGTTTCATCGCCAAGCCGCTGTTCACGAGCAATCTCATTGATGAATTCCGTTCGGCGCTCAAGAAGAAGAAAGCGACTCAACCGGTCGAGGAGAAGAAGGCGGAGCTCGAAGGGCGGAAAATATTGTTGGCGGAGGACATGCAGGTTAACGCGGAGATCATGATGATGGTGTTGAGCATGAGGGAGGTCGAAGCGGAGCATGCGGTGAACGGCAAGATTGCGGTGGACATGTTCAAGCGGTCGGACGTGGGATATTACTCGGCGATCCTGATGGACATACGGATGCCGGAGATGGACGGTTTACAAGCGACGCAAGCGATCCGCGCGCTCGATCGACCCGACGCGAAGACGATCCCGATCATCGCGTTGACGGCGAACGCCTTCGACGAAGATGTTCAGAGATCGTTGCAAGCGGGGCTGAACGCGCATTTGACCAAGCCGGTTGAGCCCGAAATATTATTTGAGACACTCGAGAAGATGATCAAAGATTGATCACGACCAAAATATATTGGAGGTTTGGAGCATGAAGTTGGGAGATTCGGCAAGACGCATGGGGCAGAAGCTCAAGGAGAGAGACAGCGATCAAGGCAAAGTCAAGAGTGCGGCGCGCAAGGCAGGCGGCGACAACTCGGGCGGCGTCGCGAAGGAGCGCAGCGGCGAGGGCAAGGCGAGCGGCAAAAAAAAATGAGCCGCGCTCGTCGGCTCGAAACGATTTTGATCGAGGGCAGTTCAATCGGACTGCCATTTTTATTGCTTGACCGCAAGGCTCTAATCCTTTACTTTGTCGCCGCTCCATCTGCGTCATCGCCGTCGTCCGACGCCCTCATCATCGGGCTCATTATGCTCTGCGCCGTCGACACCGCGTTTGACATGTTATTCCATTCGTTGCTAAGATTGCTCGACGCATCGTTGTGTGCCTTATACGCATTCGCCAGATTTTCTTGCGCCTTCAACAACGCATTCGCTTCCGCTATTCGCCCGCGCAACGCCATCTGCGCCAATCCAAAGTTGTTCGTCGCCAGTCCCGCCGCTTTCAACGCCGCCTGCAGTCCCGACAACGCACTCTTCTGTTGATTGAAACTGTTAACCGTTCCTCGCAACGCATTCTGCGCGCCCTTCAAATCACTCTCAAGACGCTTCAGTTCATCGCCCTTCGCCTTCACCTGCGCACGCAACGTCGCCGTCTCTGCTCGCGACGCACCACGCTCTCGCGCCTCCGCCAGACGCTTCTTCATTTCCTCCAGACTCGACCGCGCTATTCTCAATTCCCCACGCAGTTGCGTCACTCGCCCGCTCGCCTCTTGCACCGCTCGATATCCGTTCGCCGCCGCATTCTTGTCTCTTAACGCTTGTAACGCTCGCTGCATCTTCATCAGCTCTTGCAATTGCGCTTGCAAACGTCCCGTGTCGAAGTTCGCTCGCCCGTTCGCCGCCATCTTCAATTGCTTGAACGCTCCCGCCGTCGCTCGCAACGCTCCCTGCAGATCCCCGCTCATATTCGCTATCACATTCAATCGATATGTATGCTCTTTCATCTGTCTCACCTTTCTAAGGAGGAATTATCATGGCTTGGAACCCCGGCGCCGATCATTACATTCGTCAACGCCGTCTCGAGGAAATGAAAGAACATCAGCGTCGCCTCGAGTGTCTTAACAATCTCGAGTTCACCGGTGAATTGTTCGATCACAACGGCTTCGATCTCGACGGCTTTGACCGCAACGGTTATGACAAGGACGGCTATGATCGCGACGGATATGATCGGCACGGTTACGACCGCCGCGGCTTCGGGCGCGACGGGTTCAATCGGTACGGTTTCGACGAATACGGCAATACCAATTTTTGAGCCGATAGAAAACCGTCATCGCATTTTGTATCGCCGACATCAGCGAGCCGTCCAACACCCCGCTGATTTTGAATATGGTTTCTATTGTTTTCATCTGTATCACCTCAAGGAGGAATGTTTTCATGTCGGGAGATTACTTCGATTTGCAACGGAACAAGCGGATAGCTGACGAACATAAACGTCAAGCGCAACGTATCTCCAATCTGCTCGCCAACGGTGAGGCTGTCGACGACGACGGTTTTGACTCCGACGGCTTCAACAAGGACGGTTTCAATCGTCAAGGTTTGTCGCGCCTCGGCAAAAATCGCTTTTCCTATCTCGACGGCTTCGCTCCCGACGGTTTCGATTGGGAGGGATATGATGAAACCGGCTTTGATCGTTGGGGGTGCAATCGGAACGGTTATTGCCGATAGAAAAATGTGGGGCGATCACTCGACCGCCCCTTTTTTAGTGCCGACGTTTCAGCTGCTCAATCTGCTCACGCCGGTGCTCATTTATTTCCTCTATCCAATCGCTCAACTCCGCCGGCGTTTGTCCGAGCCAGTATTCTGCTCCTCCGTACTCGGCGCATCGGACTGCAATCCTTCGATAGAGTTTTCCAATTCGCCGCTCTCGACCGATTGCCCGTACAAAAAACTGAATACCTCATTCGTTACACGGTTGTACTCACGGATCGGCAAGCCCTTGATCTCGGGAGTCGGGACCTTCAACGCCTCCGCCGCCAGCCGCGCTTGAAATCCCTTCGTCAGCGTAAGCATCGGCGCATTGTTCCCGCTCGACTGCTCCGCCCTCTCCGCTCTCTCAAAGTCGTGCCCCGTCAAACTCTCCAGCCCTGCCTTGAGCTTTTCGTAATCGATCTTCATACTCTCACCTCAAACCCGTCGCCGTCCGTACAGGCTGACCATAATCCCTGCCATTCACTCGGAACACGTAGTTCGCCCAATCAATCGCTATCCATTCCACGCCTTTGATGTAATAGTTCAGCGTAAGGATTTCAAACGTGTTCTCATTGTCCGCCGTCGCGCTCGGTTCGAACTTACCCAGGTTCACCGTCTTCGGCACCACTCGCGTTTCAATCCGATGCTGGATCGTCTCGATCGCTCCCGTCGCCGCATCGTAGCTCGAAATCGCTCCGTACAAGCTCAGATCAATCGCCTCGTGACGGATCAACACCGCCGCTTCATCCGTCATCGTTCGCCACGTCAGTTTCAGCTCCATCGAGCCCGTGTTCGCTCTGATCGGGAACGACCGAGTGCCCGCTAATCCGTTGCCCTTCGCGTCCACCGTTTCATACTCGATCGTTGGGAGCTCCACCGTCGCCAGCCCCATCAACCGATTCGTTCCGCTTCGATACACTTCAAAATTGATTACGCCTATTCCTTGCCCTTGCACCGCCATTCAAATCACTCCCCACTCAATACGCCGCTCAAATAGCTCGCGTCATATTCCAGCACAAATACCATTTCCTTCAACGGGCTCGGCGGCGTGATGTAGCAATGGAACGTCAGCTTGCCGTCCATCACCGATTGCTCGTCATTCTCATCGTCGTTGAGCTCCAATCGCCCGCCCAACAGCGCTCCGCGTCTCACCAATCCGCTAAGATACACGTTCACGCTGTTGATCACGTTGTCCACCACGCGCCGCTCGATCGGCACTCCGATCTTCGACCAGAAGTTCAGCGTCAATTGGCTCTTGATAAAGTTGAACATCGAACGCACGCTGATCCATCTGTCCTTCGGATCGGTGTTCGACGGATATGCCGAAGTCTCGTCGCCCCACGCCTTCCAGCCGTTGAAGTTCGTCACCGTCACTATCCCTTGCCCGTTGAGCTCGTTGGCTGCCTCCAAACCGTAGAAATTGTTCGTGCCGTCGAGATTGCACATTCCCGACATGTAGATCGTCTGATTGGAAACGCCCTGGTACGGAATATCATCGTTGCTCGCCGCCAGCTTCGCCCATATCCCCGCAATGTGCGTGCTCAAATGCTGTACCTTGTCGCCGTATTTCACCGCGGGATAGCACACCGTCAGGAACGGGCTCGAATATCCCAGCGTCGATTTCACCGAGCCCGCCTGCGCGTATCCTCCGATCGACGCCGTCGGCAGATCAACTATCGCCATCGAACTGAAATGCCCGTTGATCAGCTCTGCCTTCGCCGCCATCTTCAAGCCGACCTCGGCAATGTGGCTGAACCCCGGCGCAATGATCTGCCCGACCGTGTATCCGAAGCGCGAGTACACTTCCGAGATCAATTCAAGCCCCGTGCACTTGCCCGTCAGCGCATTCACCGAGCCCGCCACGTCCGACGCACTTACCTTCGTAACGTCGGGCGTCGTGTACGTCACATATATCTGCGCCCCCATCGAATACGTCGACGGCAGCGCGATGCTCGTCTGCTCCAATCGCCAATAGAAACCGTCGGGAATGATCTGCGTCCAAACTTCATCGTCGCCGTCGACCGTCTTCACTTCGATCTTGATATCATCCACATTCACATCGCCATCGATCTCAACCGTGTGCTCTGCCGTCGCCAAATGCAGTTCCCTCTCGACCGTCTTCTTGTGCACCGACGGATCGAACACATTCACGAACACGATCGGTCCCACCTGGTACAGTCCGAAGAGCACTTCCATTGCCTCGCACAGCGTATATTTCGCCGTGTCCGTCGAGTATCCGAGCGCCGTCACCGCATCGTTGTACGTGTTGCACAGCACCGGCTCATTCGACCCCGCCGGACTTGCCGCTTCTCTGATCGGCGACGTCCCTACCACCAACGTGATCCCCGTCGCCTGCCGCGTGATCTGATAGAACTCAGTCCCCTTTTCAGTCACATATACTCCGTGTCTGTATCCAGCCACTCAAATCTCTCCCTTCCTCTGTCGGGCTCGCCAACCAGTAGCGCGCCTCCATCAGCCCATAAAAAAACGGAGACGGTTGCATCTCCGATATCTCCATTCGCAGCGGCATCTGCAATCGATACCGCCGCCCTACCTCCGGCTTCGACAACAGATCAATCCGAACTGTCTCCATCAGATTGATCAGATCAAGCCACGTGTCATCGCTCTCGCCGTACACTCCAAACGTCAAATTCACGTCGGCGATCGTTTCATCGTCATCTTCGAGACCGACCAGCGACACCACTATCAACGGATGATACTGCCCTTGACGGTTTTCCAGATGCGACTTCGGTATGTATTGCCGATAGACCGACACGGGCTTGTCAGGGTGGTTGTCCGCCTCAAACTTGTAATTCTTCGCCGCCGCTTCTACTCGCGCGCTCAACGCCTTGATCAATCCCACTCCCGTCATACCATCGAGCCCCCTATGAACTGCTCGGTCATGAGCGTCCCGATGTGCCCGCCGATCATCTCCGCCAACCGCGGCATCTCTTCGTTGATCCCTTGCGTGATGTGGTCGATGATCCGCGTCGCCACTTCCGGCTCCTTGCCCGCCATCTCGCCCACCGACGGTCCGTAAATGCTTTTGATCGGGCGCCGCGCTTCCGTCAAACGGCGATAGTACGTCCCTCTGCCGCGCCACAACCACGCGCGAGGAATCGTTCCGCCTTGCCCGCGCACTACCTCCGCATACATCTGCCGCTTCTTACTCGGGCGCTTGTATTGAAACCGTTGAATGCGATTGCGTCTGCCACTCACCGTCAACGTTCCGCTCGAGCCCGTGATACGCACCTTCGGCGATACCGCTCCCTTGTACGTGTATCGCGTCTTGACCAGCGAACGCACCTGCGGCTTGGCTCTCGTCAGCACCTTTCGGATCACGTCGTTGAGCGCCGGTCGCAACGAACTGCTCATACGACCGCGACGCTCGCCCTTCGCATACATATCGCCCTTGATCTGCAGCCCCAGACCGCTCATCATTATGTCGATCAATCTCATCTCACATACGCCCCTCTGTATGACGTCAATACCAATCGACATATCCCAAATTCATTCTCGCAACTCTCCACATCGTACCAGCGTCCGTCAAACTGCAAGCGATCGCCTTCGACGGGTAAGTTCGCGCATTTCCTCAACAGGTCTTCCGCCTTCAACTGCACCGACAGATGTTCCCCGTGCACTGACTCGTATTGATCGCTCAACCGCCCCGACATCTCAGACGTATAGTGTCGTGTCGCAGCTTGGAGGATAACGCCGTTGAGCGTGTGCAACTTCGACAGACCGCCCGCGCTGATGAACGTCGGCAAGTCC
This sequence comes from Selenomonadaceae bacterium, assembly GCA_017477125.1. GTDB lineage: Bacteria > Bacillota > Negativicutes > Selenomonadales > Selenomonadaceae > Quinella. The sequence continues at coordinate 20,314 of JAFUXN010000076.1, read as the reverse complement.
TTCGCGAACATCTCTCTCAGCGTCATCATTTCTTCTGCTTCAGCGTCGGCAGTTTGATCTCCTCGCCCGCCGGCTCGTCGTCGCCAACGATCTCAACCTTGCCCGCTCGAGCCAACATCTTCCCCAATCGCTCATCCACGTCGATTATCTCTCCGACCGCCTTGTATCCGTCGACCGTGATCAGCGGTTTCAGTATCACCTTGAAACGCATTCTCACACCACCTTCGCGTGTACGAAATCGCAGATGAAGTTCGGCACCAGGATGAAACGGCTCCACAGCGTCAACGACATCTGATTCGCCGCCTTCGACACCGTGTAACTCGGTACGTACGTCGCCGCATACGATCGAAAGCCCGTCTCGGCGTCGTCTATCAGCGTGATCGCCGCGTGTTGACACGTCCCGCGCCCCGGCACTCCCATGATCACGTCGTCCGCTCCGAGAAACGGTTTGAGAGTACCATCGTCCGCCGTGTACGTCTCGTTATAGCACACCACTTCAAGGTTGAGCGCGCTGATTGTCCCGATGTATTGCACTTGCGGACTCAGATACTTCGGTTCGAACGACATCACCGCCAAATTTTGACGGTTCGGCACCATCAACCAATCGAGCATCTCCTTATTCTTGCGAAGGTAGCCTGGGACGTTCTTGCCGACAATGAGCAAGGTCGGCACCATGCCCGCATCTTCTTGAATGTGCTCGCTCATTCGTTGCAGATCGTTGAAGATCGATGTGGTGGTGTCCGACCACGCCGCCGTCACGTTGATATCGACCGTGTTCGAGAATGTCACTTGATCCAATCGACCGCGCGAACCGTCGTCGGCGTATCCTTCGATCGTAAAGCCTCCAGTCGTAAGGATTTCCGCCGCCATCTGGTTTTTACGGTTGGCGATCGAGCCGATCAAGTCCGCCAGATCATCCGCTTGCATCTTCGCCTGACGTTCCTCCGCACTCACCGTCGAGAAATAGGGCATCTCTCCAAAGCCGCGGCGGCTGACGTCCTTCTGCGTGATCACTCGACGAGGCGCCACCATCGGCGGGCTGTAAACCCTCATATACGAGCCTTCGCGCTTCATGTTCACGCCCTTCGCTCCCTCAACCACGTACGGCGCCAACTTCTCCCGACCGCGCTCTCGATACTCCATCATGATCGTCGACTGCAAATTCGTTTCGACCGTCGGGAAGAAGGTATCAACCAGGTACGTCGCCGGCGGCTTGATCTGTTCCGCCGCCTTGATCAGGCTGATCGTGTCGTTGATCTCGATCATCTCATATCACCTCCGTCAAAACCAGTCCCTGCCGACGCATCTCGAGCTCGAAGTTCCCAATGTCGAGCCCCTCCGACAACTTGATCGCCGCACGATTGAACAGACCGTTGTCATACGCCACCGTCACCGTGTCGTTCGAATCGTCGCCGTACGCTATGTACAAACCGCTGCCATTGGTCGCGTCAGCCGCCGTCGCTATGTGCACCGTCACATCAGTCCCGTCGTACACGCCTGCCAGCAACATGCCGCGCTCAACCGTCGTGTCGCTCGACATCTTCACCGCTCGAACACTGCTATCAACATACGGTCCGCCCATAAGGCTATCAAATACCGCTCCTACCAACGTTTCCATCAATCATGCCCTCCCATTCGCAAATCGCACTACCTTCGAGATCGCATCGTCCGCCGCATTCGACAGTTCCTCCGTCGAGCCGCGCACCGTCATGCCTCCGCTACGCACGTTGTCTTCGATCAACGCGTAGATCTCATCTGCCGTCTTGACCTCCGACCTCAGCCGTTCAACTTCCGCACGCAATCGCACCACCTCTCTTTCCAGCTCCTCTTCTCGAGCCGACTTCTTGCGACCGAAGAACTCTTGCACCTTCGACCACAGCGTTTGATTGTCCATCCCCTTGCCTCCCAACTTCATCTTCAACAGCGGTTGCTTGTTGCTGAACCGCTTCACCGACACCGTCATATCATTGATCGTCACGTCGTCGTCGTCCGCACGCACCGTCGCCGTCAACGGAAGAAGTTCATCGACAAAGCCCGCCGCAACCGCCTCCTCCGCCGTGTACCACGTCTCTGCATACATCAGCCGCGTCAGTTCATCAACCGACATCCCCGTCTTCTCCGCGTACGTCTCCGCTATGATCTTCTCGATCGCCAGCAACGCCTTCGTCTTCTTGTTGAGCTCCTCGGCGTTGTAGTCGCCCCACAACTCCGTCAGCGGGCTGTGGATCATATACAACCCGTTGGCGACGATCGCAGAATGTCCCGCGCACGCTATCACCGTCGCCGCCGAGCAACAGATGCCGTCGATCACGATGTTCACCGCGCCCGAGTGCGCCTTAAGACGGTTATAGATCGCCAGCGCCGAGCCCACATCGCCACCGTAACTGTTGAGCTTGAGCGTCACATCGCCTTCGAGCGCGTCAAACTGCGCCGGCGTCTCGCTCGTTATCTCCCCATTGATTATTATCTCCATGTCATCGCCTCCAATAAAAATGAGCCCCCGCAGAGGCTCTATATGAATTTCTAACTGTGTGTCATTCTGTGGTCAATCGCGTTCCCAATTCCTTCAACAGCATGCCCCCGGCGATCATCGTCGACGCTCTGTCCTTGAGCATCTGCCCGAACGATTTGAGTTCCGCCGGTATCTGCTTGGGCGGCTCGAACAGCGACGGCAGCTCTGCGAACCTTGCCCGCAGTTTCATCATGCCACGCTCGTAGATGAGCGTCAACGCATTCCGGAACCACATACCGTTCTCGGCTCTCAACCGCCTCAGTTGCTCGATGTTGGTAACGAGGAAATCCTTGCCGCGGGAGAAGGTGCGCGTCTGCAATGCCGCTTGGATTTTGCCCTTCGACACGTTGAAGATGCGCGCCGCCTGCCGTATCGTCCACACCGACGCACCGTTGAGCGTCAACGTCTTGGGCTCCTCGAGCGCGGGCTGCTCGCCTTCGACGAGTTTGAGATAGGCGCGCTCGAGCATGAAGTACACTTCCCACGCATTATCGGTGTTGAGCATCTTGGCGTGTCGCAATATCCCGCGCCTCGTCCACAAGTACAGCACTTTCGCGTTCCGCTGAACAGGGGGACAATTTGTCACCTTGTCCAAATCGTCCTCGTTCGTCAGTGCCGCTTCCACGTCCTCGTTGAACTTCGCTTTGAAGATTGCCAGTTCCTCACCTTCAAGTTTGAAGTACTCTTCTCCCGGCTTGAACCGCTTTTGGTTACGCTGATAGTTCTTCTTGAGATTGACGACGGGGCACTCGAAGAAGTTTGCCGCCATCGCTGACGTCATCACGTACTGTTTGTTGCACACGATCGGATTGATCATCAAAAATCCTCCTTTACAAACCAAAGGAAGATCTCTATAATCGATTTAGCAATTATCCATACGGTTAAGGTCAACAGATCAGGCAGGATGTTTTTCGACGGCAGCCTGCCTTTTCTGTACCTCTGCTTCCGCCAATCTTAATCCTCTCATCAATATCTCCGTCTTCGTCAGTTGCAGAGCTTCGGCGCATTTCCGAAGGCTCATCGCTTCCGACGCCGTCATTCTAACCGTAAAATTAGAGTGACGCGGATCAGCAATCGGCGGTCGACCCATACGAGCCATCTCTCAACCCTCCTCTCGACAACTGTTATATTCTGTAAAACATAATTGTCAAGAGGAATTTTTTATTGCAAAGTATTTGCGTAAAACACTTGGCAAACGCACAGTGATCGCGTATAATGACAATCGAAAGGAGGACACAACCGATGAAGACTTCCGAGCTCAAGAAAATCCTCGAAGCTCACGGTTGCAGGAAGGTGAAGGAAGGCGGCGACCATGAACAAAATCCTAAAGGACGCAGGGTTGAAGCGATAAGAGGACGGCAGGCAATGTCAATAAGCCCTGCCAGCCCTTTCATATAAATTCACAGGAAAGGACGATGCAGATGAAATACTCGTATGTGGCGCTGTTCGACGCCGAGGATCACGGTTTCAACGTCACCTTCGTCGACAGTCAGGATTGGTACACGTGCGGCGACGATGTCAAGGATGCCGTCAAGATGGCGACCGATCTGTTGAACATGGTGTTGACCGAGTTAGAGGACGAAGGCAAGCCGATCCCGGAGCCGACGCCGATCGATCAGGTCGAGCCCGACGACGATAAGTTGATCCGTCTCATTCACGCCGACACCGACGCTTACCGTCAACTGCTCAAGGAGATCGACGGCAACCCTATACGCTATGCTCGAGAGCAGATGGGTATGTCGATCAAGGAGATGTCCGATTACCTCGAAGTGCCCTATCGCACCGCGCAGGAATGGAACTCGGGACGCATTCGCCCTCCTCGTTGGTGCGAAAAGCTCATCGTCGATAAAATCTGGTCGAAATGATCATCACGCCGTCCACACGGGCGGCTTTTTTTTATTCGAACACCGCCCTTAACCATCGACGCGGCTGCCGATCGCCGTCCTCGAGCGTCACGCCGTCGGCAAGCAGATCATCTATCACCGCACGCACCGTCGCCAAATCCGCTCGCGTCAACGTCCTGCCCTCCAGCGTGTAACTCTGCCCGCATAAGATCATTCGCTCCGCCTCCACATACGCCTTCAATCTCTCCCTCTTCCAATCGCTCACCAGATATCTACCTCCCTCGAACGCGCCGCACGCTCAACCTTCCGCTCCTCATTCAAGTCCGTCCAATCGTCTATACCGAGCGATTTCATCGCCGCCAACGCATACACTCTCAAATCCAGCGCTTCATTCCTCTGTCGACGGCTTATCGGCTCATACGTCTCATATATCAAGCCGCCCGTCCGCCGCAACACTCGTCGTTCCGAGATCAACTGCTTGAAATACGTCTCATCATATCGACGCGTCAAGTGCTCATCGTCCCTGCCGAAGTGAAAGCACTGCTCGCCCTCCTTGATCGACAAGCGATTGTACACCATCGCCTTGCCTTCATTCACGCCCAGCAGCGTCAACGGCACGCCCTTCACCGACACCGTCTTATAAATCAGCGCTCGACCCACCGAGCCGTATCCTTTGATCGGAAACCGCCCCGCGTTCAACCGTCTCGCGCAATACTCATACACGATCGACGTCAGATAGCCGCTGTCCACGAACGTCCGATACACCTTCAATCGACCGCTCGCCCCCGCATACTCCCTGTCGAGTACCTCATCGAGCTTGCGCCACGTCTCTGCCTCCTGCGTGCTACCAAACACTTGCCCGCGCACGATCCCCCAGCATTCTTCGCCCGCGCCCCAACCGACTATCTCATATTCGAGCCGATTGGCTTGAACGTCCACTCCCGCCGTCAAGATGAGCACTCCCGACGGCAGTTCACCATCATAACGCTCCAATCGTTTGACGAACTCGCTCTCGTCGCTGTAATCGCCCTTGAGCTCATAGCTCAGCCCGAACCGCGTGTTGTAAACGACCTTTTCGAGCTCGGGCTTGCCGCGCGCCTCCGACCATTCCCTCATGATCTCCGTCCACGATACCCACGGCGAATAAAATCCGCTTATGAAAAACGACCGCACGCCCGTCACGTCCGATCGCTCTGCCACATATTTCTGCTCCGACCTCTTGATCGTCAGCTCGTCAAACTCGAAACCGCAATCGGGACAACGCCACTTCACATCGTCCGTCATGTCACGGTGATCAATCGTGTGAAACTCGCCGCAGTTGGGGCATCGGTGCGCCCAATGCTCCTTCGTCCCGAGCTCATACTCAACATCGATCCTGCTGATACCTTCGATCGTCGGCGTCGAGAATATCCCTATCTTACGGTTCCAATACGTCGACGTCCTCCGCGCCGCTATCGACAACGGATCGCCCTCCGAAGACGCGCTCGGCGGAAACCTATCTACCTCGTCGCATAAGAGTATGCGTATCGGTCGACTTGCCAGCCCTGCGGGACTGTTGGCGCCCGCGAGTACCACTCTGCCGCCAACGTAGAACTTCGATAGGAGCGTCTGGTTGGCGTCGCGCGTCGCCGCCTCCGAACGTCGCCCATAGAATAACGCCTTCAAGCCCTTGCTGTCATTGATCATCGGCGTCAAGCGCGACTTCGAGAAGTCCGTTGCCATTTCCAGCGTCGGTTGAATGATCATGATCGTCGCCGGGTCGACCGACGCATATCGACCGATCACATTCAACAGCACTTCCGACTTGCCGACCTGCGCCGCGCTCTTCACCACTACCTTTTCGACCGCGGGATCGGTGAACGCGTCCATCACCGCCCTCATATACGGTACTCGGCTCGTCCGCCACCGTCCCGGCTCCGCATTGCCCGCCGACAACACTCGATATCGATCCGCCCATGCCGACACACTTACCTTCTCGATCGGCGACAGCCCTCGCCGCAATGTGATCTCATGCAGTTCCTTCGACGTTTTCATCTGCAAACAACTCCGGCTTGTAACTCGACAGCTCTCTCAACTTCTCTTCGATCTCTCGATTGATTATGTCGGCGATCTCCCCCTTCGACTTGCCTTCGAGCATCGGCGACAGCTTATTGCCCAGCGCCAACAGATGTGTGCGGAGCCCGACCAACTGCTCGATCATCACCGCCTCCACCGTCGCCGCATCATACAGCCGTCCCTGCTCACGCTCAAGCTTGAGCTCCGCTATCTGACGCTTGACCTTCTCGTGCAATGCCTTCTCTCGAAAGAAATTCGCGTCCTCCGAACGGCTCTGCTTCGATTGCAGATAGTTGACAACGGATTGATACAGGTACACGCCGCCCGAGGGGTCCTTCTCGTCGCGCACCACGATTTCTTCTTCGATCAACTGATGTATGCGCGGCGGGCTTAAGTTCAGTGCTCGCGCCAACGCACTCTGCGTCACCGTTATCTCTTTTACATTACCGCTTACCTTCAGCCCTGCCGCCTCCCTCCATTAACCGACAATTTTTTTCAATACCTAGCTATATTGGGGCGTCACGGGCGCCCGCAAGACTCTAAGCGTGTCACAGTACCTAAAAAGCCCCCGCGCTTCGATCGCAAGGGCTTTCCTGTCAACCGCTAAAGAGAGAGTGAAAAGGATCATCACACCGTTCCCTGAGCCTATCATATCACGCTTGTCAAGCTGTCCTCGGTGTTCATTCCGTTCACTTTCGTTCATTTCCGTTCACAACCGTTCACGCCGACAAAATTTTTTTCAACGCTCGACGGTGTGCTTTGAAGATGTGTCCGACGGAGCATTTGAAAGTGGCGGCGATGGTGCGGAACGACCAGCCTTCGAGATACTTCATGCGGATCACGGTGCTCTCGAGCGCCGGCAGATACGCAATGTCCGTGATCAACTCCGCTTGCAGTCCGAGCAGCTCCGACCGTTTGTTTTCGAGATCGTCTGCCGCCGTCACCAACTTCACCACCGACTCCTCGATCTTCGAGCGCATCAACGATCCGCGCGGCAGTCCGTCGAGCATGGCGGTGATACGTTCTGCTTGCGCCCGTAACAGGAGGATACGATCCTCGGCGCCCGCCAATTCCTTTGTAAGCTCCTTCAATCGAAACAATTCTTCCTTTCGCATCGCTATCCTCCTAAGTTACGATCAACCAAATTTAAACGCCGGTGGAGTAGTGCCAGAAACCCGCTGGCACTACTCTCAACCTCTCAAAGCCGCATTCTACCGCGCTTTATCGGCTCTCATACGAGTGCCAGCACAGAAGATCAGTAGATTCATGACGAGAGTCTTTTTTTTTTACGATCATCTCTCCGATCGATCAATAAAAAATTTTTTTCTTCCTCTCTTTATAAGCTTATATACAAAAATTTGCTGGCACTCTGGCACTCGCCTCAAAAGCCGCGCCACTGCGGGCTTTGTAAGCGCCGATTAGTGCCAGCCCACTTCTGGCACTCGTCGAAATCAGATGGCGTCGGTGAAATGATCGCGGTCGATCACCAACACCCTGACCTTGTCGGTGGTGCCTCCGAACGCCTTCCGCACAAAGCTCCCGTCGCTCTCGGTCGGCACCCAGCCGCGATCCCTGAACGCCCGCATCATCTTCGCGTCGCTGAAACCCGCGTCCTTCAACACTCGCCGAGCACTCTCCGTCAGCATGATCACCTCGTCGATCGCTCGACCGATCATCTTGTGCTCCTCCTCCTTGTCGCCCTTCTTGAACGTCAAGCCTTCCGTCGCCACCGTCGACCATTTGATCTCGCCGTACATCTCCCGACTCGGCTTGATCCCTTCCTCCTCCAGATGATCGCCGTAGAATTGCGCTCGATGCGATTTGATGTACTGGATAAGGATAGACCAAGCGCGGAACTCCTCTTTAAGGGCGTCGGCGGACGGCAACCGTTTCAACAGAGGCTCGATGAAGTTGCTCATCGTATCCGCATGCGCCGCCTCCTCATCCATGCCGTAAATCAGATGATTGAGCAGGAAATCCGCCGTCGCCAGGCTCGCCGCGTGCTTCACGTGCTCCGGCGCCCGCGGTTTGGTCATCGCTTCGTTTAATGCCAGCAGATCGCGTCTGAAGGTGTAAAAATGCTTGTCAATCAGCGGGATATGCGATATAATCTGTTCAACGTAAAGCCTGCCCGCGGCGCCGTGGTTGACGCCCATGAAATTGTTTAGAGCATCGGCGTCGAGCTCATTATCGAACAGTCTGTCGCCGACTCGGAGCTCGAGCTCGATGATGCGGTTGATGGCGCCCTCCTTGGCGTCGGCGCCGAGCATCTTGTGCTCGCCCGTCATAATCGCGACGGTGCGCCAGGGATGGGTCGGGCGCTCGCGAATGGATTTGGTCATGCGCACGCGCGGCTTCTCGTTGGCGAACATATATCCGAAGTTCGACGCCACGTCCTTGTCCTTGACGTTGGTGAACTCGTCGACCATAACGGGAAGGTCGTTCGAGCGAACCAGCGCCGCCTCCAAACCGTTCCTCGTGCCCGAGAAGTCCACCATCATCATCTTCGAATTGCCCCACGCCGACAACGCAAACCTTTGACACGTCGTCTTGCCCGACCGAGATGTGCCATGCAGGAAGATGCCGAAGGTGCGGAGGTTGATGTTGGGGAGTCGGAGCAAGGGCGCGGCGAACGAGGCGGCGATCATCGTCCGGTGAAAGACGTTGTGTCGAAGGCGCGCCGCTCTGTCAAACCACGCTTGCGCGTCGCCCTTCACTTCGAGCATCTCTTCGAGCGCGGGCATGTAATATCCCTTGCGATCGGGCAAGCGGAAATCGTCGAAGTCGGTGTTCCAGCCCGGTTGCTCATACTCTTCGATGCGCGGCAAGCGATACTCATTGACCGCCTTGATATCGGAAAGGAACTCGACGAGCGCCTTGGCGGATGCTCCCGACCGAGTGTTGATGCCTTTGTCGGTCAGGGCAAGGACTTGCTTGCTGTCGGCGATAACGGACGCGTCGAAGACTTCCTCCGCCCAACCGTCGCGGAGGCGGAAGGCGAGTTTGATCCTGTGATTGCGGCTGTGATGATTGATGATGACGCCCGAGGGGAAAACGGGCGTATACGAGACGATGAGATCATCGAGCCAGATGCCGTCGGGCTTGACGGTGTAAGCATCGGGAATGGCGAGATCGACGGGGCAGTCGTCGAAGACCGCCGACAACATCAGGTTGCAATCGGACACGGCAGGAGCCGTATTTTTTTTGCCCTTGTCCTTCTTGCCAACCTTCGGCTCGGTGATCGGCGGCTGGGTATTGCGCGCCTCGTCGAGTTTGGCTTGGCAGTTGCGACGGAGGAGATCGGGATCGGCGACGAGCAGTTCGTTGGCGTCCTTGAACTCGGCGAACATATCGGAGCCGTCGAGAGTGGCGATGCCCAATTCGTTGGCGGCTTTGACGATCTTATTCTTAGCCGCCTTGACTTGGGGCTTGGATTCGTTGTCGAGAGAAATGATGAGAGCCTTCGGACGGTGATGCTTAAGGGCGCGAGTGATATCGATGAAGTAATCTGATTGGTTGATCGAGCTCAGACCGACGACGTTTTGGAAACCGACTTGCCAGATGCTCATTGCGTCGATCTCGCCCTCGACGACGAACACCACATCATTTTCCATCGCCGACGGATTGAACAGGCTTTTGGTGCCCTCCTGAAGTTTGGTGTGCTCGCGCTCGAATTTGGATTTGAGATTGTCGCGAGTGTCGCGAGCGAGGAAAGCGTGATCGGAGGTCGGGATAATGAGGCGGGGCGTGGCGGGAGCCTTGTCGGAGAACTTCTTGTGCTTGAAGGCGGGATCGTAGCCGACGTTGAAGTGTCTGCATGTATCGAGCGACAGCCCGCGCTTGCTCCAGTAATCGGTCTGGTCGAGACGGGCGGCGCATTCGTCGAAGTAGGCTTGATAATCGCGCTCGAACGTGGGGGGCTTCTCCTCGGGCTTCTTGATGAATTTGACAGGGACGGAGTAATCGATCTTGCCGCCGTCGCAGTACTCGACGATCTTCTTGAAATCCGCCTTGATGTCGAGACCGAGCTTGATCGCGACCCAGCCGAGCACGTCATGGCGCTCGCCGCAACCGAAGCATTTGAGCTCGAAGTTGGTGCCGGGGATCGGCGACAAGCCCGTGCCCTTCTTGCCCGAGCCCGAGCCGCAGGCAGGACAGACCGCGCCCTTGCCGCAACCGTCGGGACCGAGAATGCGTTGCCAATCGGCTTTGATGTGATCGAGTGTTGATGAATCGAACATGGAAATCACTCCTGGTAAAAGAATTGGGCAGGATAACGCGCCTGCCCTTCGCGGGTGTATGTCAAGTTAGTTGGAATCGAAATCGGCGTTGAGCACCGCCACCGAGCAATGTTCCTTGTCGGAAACGATCTTGCGGACGGCGATGCTGACAACTCGGGCGTCGTCATCGTAGACGATACCGTTCATGGCGTCGAGAATGGTTTTGGTGAGGTTGTCGATGTCGCCGAAGGCGCGAGTGTCGACTTGACGCTTGCGGTAGAAATGGAGCGTGACGATGACAGGAACGCGCGCCGCCTGATGTCCGTGCATCGCCTCGGTGGCGGCGAGCCTGACCTTCTCGGTGTACTCTTTGACGGCGGTATCGGCGTACCAGGCGCCGGTCCTTGCGTTGAAACGCGGTCTCTGCCAGGGGCGCGGCGCGCCTTCGACGTTGAAATAAATCTCAAGCATCGGAGCCCTCCACGGTCGGCGGAGGCGGATCGAAGAGCTCATCGTGCTCGTCGATGGGCGGAACCTCCGAGTCCTGCTTGTGAGCAACGATGACATAGCAGTCGGCGACGCGCTGCGTGAGGCGCTGGAAGATGATGTCGGCGCGGTCGATGCGGGTCTCGGTGGGATCGGGATAGCGGTTGGAGTAGTGCACGCCTGTTTCCTCACGCTTGATGTAGAATGCGCCTTCGGGCGGCAGGTACACCACTTCGACGGTGGTGTAGGGCTCGTTGTACTTGCGGAGCGTGTCGCCGGTGAAGATTTCCTTGCCGTTGAGATCGGTCAAGCAGGTGTTGAACGACAGAGTGTCAGGCTTGATGCTGACCCAGCGTCCGTTGTTCGGACTAATGGCGTCGTAAGGGCTATCGAGTTCGCCTTCGACGATCTCAAAGTGTTTGGATTTGAAGTCGTCGACGATGGCGCGTGCGATGGTGAAAGGTCTGTTCATGCTCAATCCTCCTCAGAATGGAATGTCGACGTCGTCAACGGGCTCGCTGTCGGACGTGTTCTTAGGTTTCTCGGGCGCGGGCTCGCCGGGCTTGCGCTTGTTGCCGTCGACGCCTACGATCCACGCCTCCCGCGTCTTGCCATCGTGCACTTCCTTCACCGTGTACGTTTCTTCGACGCGGTAGTTCCGATAGACGCTCCTATTAACTTCCTTCTCTCTGACGATGATGAGCGCGCCGATGTGCTTGCCGATGAGCTTGTCGATGTCGACGACGCCGCGGTTGTCGGCGAGCTCGAAGTTGGGATTGGACGCCGTCACGTTGAGATCAAAACGCTTGTACAACCGCTGGAAGAACTCTCCGTTTTTGGGATCGTCGAATGCGATCGGGATCGATGCGGTCAGGCTCCAATAGACGAATTTGAGCCCGCGTGCTTTGCGCTCGTCGAAGTCGTCTTTGAAGTAATCGGCGAAGTCGCCCTCGGCGATGTCGAGATCGAGCTTGAGGCGCCCGTCCTCCAAATCGGTGTTGACGATCTTGCAGACGTAAGCGGCGGGCTCGGGGGCGGGACGGCTTTGACCGGCGGCAACCACCGTGTCATAACCGTCGGGAAGCTGAAACGTTTTACCCATGTTATTCCTCCTCGTATGCTTTGAGCAGATTGATGACGGCGGCGATATCGTTTTCGATGACGGGCGGCAGAGCTCCGATCGGGCTCTTAGCGGTCGAGTTGCCCGCGCGCGTCTCGAAGTAGAATTGATCTCCGTCCGATTTGGCGTAGAGCACGGTTGTGAACAGGCTTTCGAGCACGATCTTCTTGAGCTTCTGTCCGCTGGTTTTGACCTGAGCGAAGAGCTCGGTGCCGTTGATATCGCGGTCGATGTCGACGTGTCCGATGAACACAACGGTCAAGTCGTCGCGGTAGCTGACCGCCTTCTTGCAGAGCGTGAAGATGCAAGCGGCAAGGTCTTGATACTTGTCGAAACCCTTCTCGCGGCGGCGGCGGAACTCGTCGGTGACCATGAGCGTGGTGATGCCGTCGACGATGATGGTGTCGATGTGGGAGTACTTCTCGCCGGTGGCGACGATGTTCAAGATGTTCGGCACGGAGTTTGAGGCGGCGGTATCGACCAGGTCAGTCCGAATGTAATTCTGATTGTCCTTGTTGTACTGCTTGCGCCAGCCCTGCCACGACAAGCCCTTGCCGTCGCAATCGATGTAGAAAGTATGGGCGGGATCGAGATTGCGGCAGGAAGTGGTCTTGCCGACGCCCGATTGTCCGTAGATGAGAATGGTGCGGCTCATATGATCCTCCTTTCAAATTGGAACGCAGGGGCGGGAGCTTGATCAAAATCAGGGGAGGAGTATTCACCGTCCTTTCATTTGTAAATAGCGTTTGTCTGCAAGGAGTGAATGCAAACAGATGAGCTCCGCCCCGGCAGCGTTCGTATAAGAGCGGTTGACCGCTCACGTGAAGGCTCGTCTGTCACCCGAGCCCTCTGCGTCAACGTTTAAACCGCAACGCCGTCCAAACCGTGCTTGACCCGATCGCGTTCCTCCGCGCGCTTGCTGTTGTTCCAGCTGTCGAGCGTCCCGGTGAGGTATCCGGTGATCCGCCTGATGCGCTCGAATTTCGGACCGTCGAACACATAATCGAGATCAACGCTGCCGTCGGGCGCAGCGGTAATTCTCAAGTACTTCAATCTGAAGTTGTCGGGCGTATCGGGATTCTGTTTGACAAACTCGACGTACCGACGAGCCTCCTCCCGATCGAAGTTCGCAACTCCGATCACTTCAACCTTCACGCCGTCAATGACGTACTCTTCGTGCATGCGTCCTCTCCCTTCCTCTCAATCGTCGCCCAACGTATATCTATCATCTTCGACAGCGACAGATATTGTTTGGCGGCAAACTCCGAAAACCGCTTCAACACTTCGGGCAAATGCCTCTGCCTGAGGAACACATAGTCATTGGTGCAGGCATCTCTCCTGTGTTGAACGTGGAGCCCTGTCGTATCAATGTGCTTCAACGTGTACGAAACGCAGTTGTTCGGACTGTATTGGAATTCGGCACTGCGCTCGGGCGTGCCGTCGGTCTCCCACAGGTTTTCGAGTATCGTCTGCACCGCCCGCGCCGCTTGCATCATCACTCGCGTCTCGTTGTACATCGTTTTGAAGGCGTCTTTCTCGGCGGCGGTGTACCGAGCGTTTTTGAGTGCACTGCGTATCGAGTATTGGAGGCGGGTACCCCTCCAACGAAGGGTACCCATGTCCCTGTAAAGCTCGACGTACGCAAGTGTTACGAACGTCGTATCGCTCATTTGTTGCCGTTCCTCCGAATGTCGTGCACGTCGGCGTGACGGGAGAAGTCGAACGAGAACTGCGGCTCGATGCCCGCCTCCAAATCCGCCAGCATCACGCGCTCGTCAAGCTCTTCGACCGCCCGCTGCACTTCGATGCTGTGGTCGATCTCGTCAACGTACTCGTCGGGATCGTAGCGGCGCTTGTCGTTGTCGACGAAGTCGGCGCTGCTGATGAATTCCACGTCGAGAGAGCGCTTAGCAAGCTCGTCAGCCGCCAGTTTACGGAAGTGCCAGCGACGAGCTTTCTTAGGATCCACTTTCGATTGCTTGCATTCGACGATCGGCTCATCGACAACCTTCACCCCCAACGCAATGATGTCCGAACGGAGCTCCCTGGTCGAGCGCTCCTCAACCTCCCGATCGAGATCCGCCGCAAGCTCCAGATACGCCTCGAACGAGCGGCGCGCCGCGTCTGCGTTGGTGTGGGTGCGAAAGCAGATCGAGTGCTCGGCGTTGAACCGCATGATCTCGATGTATTTGAAGTTGTCGAGGCTGGCGACCTTGCGCATGGAGCGGATGATCTCGTCAAGGCAGTCGACGGACTCAATCGACTCGATCCGCTTGGAACCGACGAATTCAACGGCGACCGCGAAGGTTTCATCGTTGGCGAGCTTGTTCAAGATGCGTGCCTTGAGAATGCGATCGAGAGCGATCTGCACCGTCAACATCATAACCTCCGCATACTGCGTTTCGTCCAGGCTGATGCGGTACTCGTCGATCTGATTGAACGTCATGTGATCGAATTCGGGCTGGCTGAGGAACTTAGTCCAGTACTGAGACGGATACCTTCCGCCGCCGAGACGCACGTTGGGATCGCCCTTGACGCGGATTTCGAACTTGATGTTGCAGTCCTCATCGGCGTGGTAGACGATGTTGCGGCAGAAGTCAACGGCGCGCTCGCAGGTGTTGTAAGCGTCGCGGTAGGCGATCTGAACGACCGTCGCCTTGTCGCCCCACGCCAGACGGTTCAGGCACTCCTTCTGCAGTTTGCTCCGACTGCCAATCAGCTCGCGGTACTCCTCAAACAGTTTCTTCAGGTTCGTCATGATGATCCTCTCCTTATCAGTGAATGTAGTGGTTATCGAAAGTGTAGACCTTGGGCTGATCGAGCTTGCGATCGGCGCCCGAGTTCTTGCGCTTGCCCTTCGCCGCTGCGAGTTTGGGCTTGTTCGCCGCCGCCTCAAGTGCATCGTCCGCCGCCGCCTGACGCCCGTATTCCTTGATGTGCTCGATCACGCGGTGCATGGTGAGGAACGGTTTTTCGTGGGCGGCGATTGCCTTGTCGATGAGCTTGCGGAGCTCGCGGTTGAGTATCTTCATATGAATGTCCTTCTCGGGCGGGCAGTCGGGACGCCCTCCCTTGATGATCTTGAGCGCGGTGTTGACGGCGCCGTTGATCTTCGCGTACCAGTCGGGATCGATCTCGTCTCGCGGCGTGTCGAATTCGATCTCCGCGTAATCGATGAGCGCCTTGACCGAACTCATGTTGAGCTTGTAGGCGCCGAGGTACTGGTCGCGGCTGATTGCCTTTTGGATTTTGTAGTCTTCGGCGACGGCAGGGCTGATGTAATATCCGTGCTTGCGGATGGCGGGCAAGATTTCAGTGGCGATCTTGTCCTGCAGAGCGTTGGCGGCGGGATTGTTCGCCTTCATTCCCAGCCGGTAGAACACGTGCTCGGGAATGTACATGCGCTTGAGCTCCGCGTCGGAATAGGTTTTCGCAACTTCCTGCGAAAGTTCGATTTGCCTCAAATATTCTTTGACTGTTCTCCAGCGGATATACAGTTTACCGTTTTTGGTCTCGGTGAAACCGAAACCGATGGCGACGTCGGCGAGTTTGAAGTGGGCGGTGCCGTTCTCATCGAAGAAGAACGACATGCCCTCCGCCTGAATGATCCCTTTACTCATTTCATCTCTCCTCTCTAACGGGCAGCTGTGCTCGGCTATGTTCGATATTAGCACAGGTCAGGGCAAAAAAAATCCCGCGGATCGCATTGCAATGCCTTTGACAGTGTGGGCAACATCTCTGCCTTGAATTTGTATGTCCCATTTTCATACTTCCAATAAGTAGAAGTATTGGTGAAACCGAGAGCGGTGGCGACCTCGGCACGTGACAGACCTAATTGTTCACGACGTTTTTTGATGAAATCCAAATCGAATCGATGATCCATCATTACACCTCCCTTCAACGACTGTGCTATTTCAACACTCACGCCCTTATTATAGTGTGCTATTTAAGAACTGTCAATAAAAAAATGTGCTTTATCAGAACTACTATTTTATTTCTGTTTTAGAAACGATATAATGCACATATAAAGGGAGGTGTTCGAAATGAAGGTGTCTAACAAAATACGAGCTTTGCGCGAAACTAAAGACATGACTCAAACGGAATTGGCTAACGCCGTCAACATCAACAGGAGTGTGCTCAATAGAATTGAAAACGGCAGCCGTCCTTTGAGAGACGACGAGTTGAAGGAGTTGGCGCGTTTCTTCAACGTCTCAACCGACTATCTCCTCGGCAATTACGGTCAAACTTCAACCTATGATGATAAGGAACGGCAACTGGTCAACTTGTACCGCGTGTTAAACGACGCCGATAAGCAACACATCTTCTATATGCTCGATCGGTTGGCGGCGCCCAAGCTCGCGCACGCGTGAGGTGTTGATGATGAGTAATTTGGAGAAGGCAAAGCAACGGTTGCGCCAGACGCCCAAGGATTATACTTATTCGGAGGCGAAAACCTTGCTCGGACATCTCGGTTACGAGGAGCGTTCGAAAGGTAAAACTTCGGGCTCGCGCGTCGGTTTCTTCCGCCCTTCCGATAACGATATCATCTTGCTGCATAAGCCCCACCCCGGCAATGAGATGAATGTGGCGGCGGTGAAGGCATTGGCGGAGCATTTGACGCTGAAAGGCGATTTGTGAGGAGTGTAGGAAATGAATGCTTTGAGATATAAAGGATACGAGACGAACATCGGCTACGATGAGGACGCGGCGGTGTGGTTCGGCAAGATAGAAGGAATAAGCGATTTGGTAACGTTCGAGAGTACGAGCGCCGCCGGAGCGGAAGATGAGTTTCGAGCGGCGGTAGATGATTACATAGCGTTCTGCGAGCAAGTGGGTAAGGTTGCCGACAAGCGTATCGAGCTGAATTTCGCCATTGCATGAGCCTGCAACGCTCTCGCCCATCAGCAGGCTCTCAACGCATAAAAAAAATGCCCCGGAGGACGCATCATGAAGGATTTCTCTCTGTTTCAGAACATGCTCCAATTTCTCTCTGTTTCATAACATGCTCCACAGCGGACATCTGCAGAGCGCCATTCAGAGTTTCGAAAAGGACACTCCGACGTCTCATTGGATCGGCATCAGGTTCCCCGCATTCTGCCAATCCTTCATCTTGGAAACTCTGTCGCAACCGTGCTCATCAATTCTTCAGTTCGATGTTCGTGCCCTTGACGGCTCACGCCTTCGCATTCTGCAAAGCCCGTCAATGATGGATTTTGCACTTGAACGCCTGCCTCGGACGCAACCCGCTGACCCGCGCCCGCCGATCGGCTTCCATCTCCTGCCAACAGCTCATTCGGACTGATCTTCATCGCTCTCACCTCCGCATCATTATATCAAAAAGGGAGGCTGTTGCCAACCTCCCCGCGCCGATCACCGCCTCGACCTCTCGATCTCCGCGATGATCAATCTCTGCAGCCACGCCGGCGGCACGCGCGACCCGTCGTTCCACGCTTGCACCGTCTTGTAAGGCGCTCCCAATAAATCTGCCAACGCCTTCACGCTCAAGCCCGCCTCAGCTTTCGCGACGCGCAGCCACTCGCCTTCTTCCTTCATTGCTCAACCTCCTGACAAGCAGTTTCGCCGCCCAGCCTCCTGCCAGCGACATAAGCGCCGCGCCCATAAGCGCCGACATCCAATCGATCCGATCGAAACGGCTGACGAACACCAGTAACACCGCGATCGTCCAGAAGATGATTGCTTTCATAGTTCTCACGTGATACACTAACATCGCTCCAAAACGAAGGGCTTGACCGCTATCAAACCCTTCGCCGGTCGAAGTTTGCCGCCGACCGTCGCGATCGTGTCGACCACGTCCCTGATGTTGTCCATCACGTTCAACCCCCTTTCTGCATAGATTATATCTGCATTGTCGGTTACCGTCAACTTTCGAGCAAAAAAAAATAAGCCTCCCGCGTCGGAGGCTCTTTTAATTTCAGTGCATGATGTTCCCGTCGAACACGCACCCGCCTATGTGCAGATTGTCCGTGAACTGCCACAGGTACCCTTTGATATCGTCGCGTGGACCCCACTGCGCATTCCAGATCGGACAGCCCAGACTCTGCCAGTCGATCCAATCCGTCAACCAGCTGTACGACGCATAGACTCCCGCGTTCAATCCGATCGTGTCGAGGAACGCCTTGCATATCGCCGTCACGTTCCGGCGGTTGAACCGAAATCCATGCCGCTCCTTGTATCCGTCCGCGTCCTCCATGTCGAAGAACACCGGCAGTTCCAGCATAAAGCCCGCGTCGTCGATGATACGGCGGCAGTACACCGCTTCCTGCGCCGCTCGCGACGGAGTCAGCGCATACGAGTAATGATATGCCCCGACGAGCATGCCTGCCTTCTTGGCGGCGCCCACCGTCGACGCGAAGTCGTCTCGGATTGACAAGCCCGCTCCCGTTCGGACGATCGCAAACTCGATGCCCGCCGATCGCAACCCTGCCCAATCCACGTTCTTATTGTACCAGGACACGTCTACGCCCTTCATCATATCACCCGCTCGATGTCGACCAGGCAGTATTTGCCATCGAACTCGTTGATCGTCACGATGACGATGTGGCGGTCGAAATGCACCGTCATCATCGTCTGCTCTGCCAGGAACACGTGATTGACGCCCTTGACGATCTGCGTCCCAACGTACGCCATCGGCTTATAATTCGCTCCCACCAGGCTGTTCATCGCCACGCCCCACGCATTCGCCGCAGACTGCGGCATCACTGTCAATTCCTTCTGCTCAAGTACTTCTATCGATCCCAACATTTTTATCACTCCACTCTGTTGATTGCAATGGCGCAAGTGTCGGTGCTGACGGTTGTGAACGTTAACGTCGCATAGCCGCTGTGCTTGTGTCCGACCGTCGCCGCTCCGTTGAGCTTGATCTTGTCGGCGGCAGACATTACCCCCGCGCCCGTGGTCGACACGAACGGGATCGTGAATTCGACCGCTCCCGACGACCGTTTCACATCAAGCCCGTTCGCTCCGCCTTCCACCGTCAAGTGCTCGAGAGCCCAACTGTCGTCGTCCTTCGGCGTCGCCCATTTCCCATCGGCTCCCATGAACTTGCCGCTCTCATTCGACACCGCGCTGAACTCATCGAGCTTCTTCTTGTCAGCCGAGCTCATCAAGCCCGACTTGCCGCTCACGGCGTATCACCGTCCGAATCACTGTCACCGTCGTCTGCCGCAACCGTCTCGTACGTCGCTCCTCCTATCGTAAATACATCCGCTCCCACGCCGTTGAAGAAGTGCAACACGCCCGTATCCGTAGCATACGCGATGTTGCGCACATAGTCAAGCTGATTGTCCGCCATGGTGTCGAGCCTGCCCTCAACGTCCTCAAAGGTGCTCTCGAACGCCGAGAAACGCAACCCCGTGTCGCTCGAGAAGTCTTCAAATCTGGCGTTACTCTCATCGAGATCGCCGCGGAGAGACAACGCCTCGGTCTGCAGCCCTTCAATGTTCGCTCGAATGTCGGCAAGATCGCCCGTCGCTTCCTCCAACGCCTCGATCCGCAACATCGCTTCCGTCAGATCGTACAACACATCGGACATCTCCAACACGCGGTGCCAGAGACGCTCGAGTTTAGCCTTGTCGAGCGGGTAGAACAGTCCCGGCGCCCCGCTCACCGTGGTGGTCGAATCCAATGCTTGAATCATATTGAAATCCACAATGCTCACTTCCTATCGTAATGATTGATGATGACGCTCTCGAGACGAGCAAGCGATTGCTCAACTCGAGCATTCGAGCGTATCAGCTCGTTGATCGACGCCGTCAATGCGTCCATTGATTTAGTGCCCTTGAACAACAGAAAGAAACATATCACGGTCGGCACGCCGAAGTCCGCCACCGTCCGAAACAGCATCTCTTCCACGCCGCTCACCTCCTTATCAAATGACCGCCCCAAACAAGCCTTCCGCAAGCTCGGGGCGGTCTGTATTAAAAGATCAATCGGAAGGACCTTCCTCGTCGGGACTTGCCGCCGGAGTGCCCTGGTTGTCGTTCCACAAAGTGGCGATCGGCGTGGACGTGGTCACCACGGTGTGCACCGCTATGTTGGTGACGGTGGCGCCGTCGTC
>JAFUXN010000075.1 GCA_017477125.1 Selenomonadaceae bacterium | reverse complement strand
GGGTGCGGGTGATGTAGTGACCGGAGATCATGGGTTCACGACGAAGGACGGCGTTCATACGAAGGTGCCGCAGATCGGCAACGTGATCGTTGAGGACGACGTTGAGATCGGAGCGCACGTTGGGATCGATCGGGCGGCAATGGGCTCGACGGTGATCGGGCATGGGACGAAGATAGATAATCTGGTGCACATCGGTCATAACTGTCGGATAGGATCGAACTGTTTGATCGTGGCGCAGACGGGCATAAGCGGGTCGACGGTGGTCGGCGATAACGTGACGTTCGGCGGACAGGTCGGGACGGTCGGGCACATCAACATCGGCGGCAACTCGGTGTATGCGGCGCGCAGCGGGATCAATAAGAGCATGCCGGAAGGATTTTTCGGCGCGGGTTTCCCCGTGCAAGATCATGGCGAGTGGCTTCGAATGATGGCGTCGCTCAAGAAGGTGCCCGAGCTGATCAAAGCGGTCAAGCGCCTCGAGAAGGGCGACGAGAAATAATAGAGCCTGCCCGTTTGAGCGGGAGGAAAAACATTTTTTTTGCTTGAAAGTTGACGGCTATTGTGATTTAATAGCTCCGATTTATTTTTTTTAAACGGCAGGGAGGAGGAGATTGCTATCGCTATAACCATCGCGGCAACTGTCATAGGAATTCTCGCAGGCATAGCGATCGGTTATACAGCGCGCAAGCGCACAGCGGAATCACACATCGGTTCCGCTGAAGATCAAGCGCGTCAGATTATAACTGATGCTCAGGAGAAAGCTCTTGCAGAAAAGAAATCCGCTTTAGTGGAAGCCAAAGAGGAAATCCATAAAATGCGTCAGGAACTCGACCGCGATACCAAAGATCGGCGCAACGAACTGTCACGTCAGGAGCGTCGAGTGGTGCAGAAGGAAGAGAACCTCGACAGGAAGATGGAATCGCTTGAGAAGAAGGAGCAGATGCTCAGCAAGAAGGAAACTCGCTTGAACGAGTCGCAAGCACAATTGGATTCGATGCAGGAGAAGGAAAATGCCGAGCTCGAACGCATAGCCGCCTTGACCAAAGACGAGGCGCGAACGATTTTGATGACGGAATTGGAGGAAGGGCTCAAGCACGACAAAGCGATCAGGATCAAAGAATACGAGTCGCAGATCAAAGACGAGGCGGACAAGAAGGCGCGCGACATATTGAGCGTGGCGATCCAAAAATGCGCGGCGGAGCATGTGGCGGAGACTACGGTTTCGGTGGTATCGTTGCCGAGCGACGACATGAAGGGCAGGATAATCGGGCGCGAGGGACGCAACATCAGGACGCTCGAGACGTTGACGGGCGTTGATCTGATCATAGACGACACGCCCGAGGCGGTGATCCTGTCGGGCTTTGATCCGATCCGTCGAGAGATTGCGAAGGTGGCGCTCGAAAGATTGGTGTCCGACGGTCGAATCCACCCCGCGCGGATCGAAGAGATGGTCGAGAAGGCGACCAAGGACGTTGAAAATCGGATCAAGGAGAGCGGCGAGCAGGCGATGTTCTCCGTCGGCGTGCACGGCATTCACCCCGAGCTGATCAAATTGATCGGACGGTTGAAATATCGAACGTCATACGGTCAAAACGTGCTCGATCATTCGGTCGAGGTGGCGCATCTGGCGGGAGTGATGGCGAGCGAATTGGGCGTCGATGTCAATCTTGCCAAGCGCGCGGGCTTGTTGCACGACATAGGCAAGGCGGTCGACCACGAGGTGGAAGGTCCGCACGTGACGATCGGAGCCGATCTTGCCAAACGCTATCGAGAGAATAAGAATGTGATCAATGCGATAGCGGCGCATCACGGAGATGTCGAGCCGACGACCGTTGAGGCGGTACTGGTGGCGGCGGCGGATGCGGTGAGCGCGGCGCGTCCCGGCGCTCGACGTGAAAGCCTTGAAATGTACCTTAAGCGATTGAAGATGCTCGAGGAGATCGCGGAGTCATTTGACGGCGTTGAGAGGTGCTTTGCGATCCAAGCGGGCAGGGAGATCAGAGTGATGGTCAAGCCCGATAAGATTGACGATTTCGCCGCGATCACCCTCGCTCATGATATAGTCAAGCGCATCGAGAAAGATTTGGAGTACCCCGGACAGATCAAAGCGACGTTGATTCGAGAGACGCGCGTTGTCGACTACGCAAAGTGATCGAACCAAGTGCAAAGGAGGTTAAGCAGAGAATGTTTGACTTTTTGAAGAGAAACAAGAAGCCCAACCCGGACGCGAGCAGGCTGCTGGCATCGATCTTGACGTTATATCCTGCAGTGCAGTCGGTGTCGTACGACGCGAAGGACGGAATGCTTGACCTCTCATTTGCGCTCAGCGGCGGCTTCTCTCAAGACGACTTCGAAGGATTTTTGAAGTATGTGGCGGAGAGCGTCGAGACGTACCACCACATTGAGAATTTGGGGAGCGCGACGATCGAGCTCAACGTTGAGGGCATACACGGCACGTGCTTCTTGAATGTTCGACGGGATTTGGAGACGCTGACGTGCGGGGAGCTGTCATTGTTGACGCAGTTGGCGGCGACGTACTTCGGCGAGAATTTGATCGAGGATCCCGAGGACGCGATCCCTGACGAAGAATATTTGATGGCGCAGGAAGATTTCTTGGATCAGATGTTCAACAACATTCGGCAGGTGCGATTGGAGGGGCGGCTGGTCGGCGTGCGGGAGCGCGAACGGGTTGTCGTCTACACGCATTAAAAAAAGCGGCTCGAGCCGCAATTTTTTTTTTGGACGGAGGAGACAAGCATGAGAATATTGATGGTGGGAGATGCGGTCGGGCGTCCGGGACGCAGGACGTTCGCCGCTCGAACCGCGGAGCTCAAAAAGCAACAGCGGATTGATCTGGTGATCATCAACGGTGAGAATTCGGCGGGCGGGCGCGGCATAACTCGTGAGTCGCTCGACGATCTGATTGTTGGCGGCGCCGACGTCATCACGACGGGCAATCACGTTTGGGATCGCAAGGAGGTCAGTGCGATCATCGACGACGAGCCCTATCTGGTTCGTCCCGCGAATTATCCCGAGGGCGCGCCGGGCAAAGGTTATTGCATTTATCCTCATCGATACAAGACGATCGGGGTGATGAATTTGTCGGGGCGCTCGTTCATGACGCCGATGGATTGTCCGTTCCGCAAAGCCGACGAGATCATTCGCGAGCTCAAAGGTCGATGCGACATCATCATTCTCGATTTCCATGCGGAGGCGACGAGCGAGAAGCAGGCGATGGGATTTTATCTGGACGGACGAGTGAACGCGGTGATCGGTACCCATACTCATACCCAGACCGCCGACGCTCGATTGCTGCCGAAGGGCACGGCGTACATCACGGACGTGGGGATGGTGGGCGCGCTCGATTCGGTTTTGGGCGTGAAGGTCGATTGCATTCTCGACAAGTTCTTATACTCGTTGCCGGTGAAGTTCGATGTGGCGGAGGGGCGATGCGTGTTCGGCGCCGTCCTGCTCGAGATCGATGACGCGACCAACAAAACCGTCGGCATCGAACGAATTTACATTGTCGACGATTGAGCACTCAACGTCCGCGCGGAGTCAATTCCTCAACGCGCCTTCGAAGCACGTGGTATTGATTGAACAGCCAAGCGATGAAAGCTCCGTTGTCGCCGTACGCCTCTTGCGCCGCTCGATCGACCGTCGCGATCACCTCGTTGTCAAGCCGCTCGCCGCTCGGATAATAGCGCATGTGTTCATGGTTGTCGACCGCCATCAACTGCAGATTGATGATCTGAAACTTGTATGCGGGGTTCTCCTCGAAAAATTTTATGAGCCGCATGCTCTCGTCGAAGTCCGCCGCAAATTTGCTCATGCCCTTGACGCCGTCCTCGAGATGTTTCATGGTCGACGGTTGGCGCGACAGCGATTCCGTTATCTGACGATAGACGTTGATGAAGATCGGCAGTCTCAAATATGTTCGAGCATGCAGCGCGCATTCGAATGTAAAGCATCGATCCTCGGCGTTCACTCGAAACCTGATGCCGTTGTCGTCGAGAAATTCTCGTCGATACAATTTGCTCCAACAATGTCCGAACCCGTACGCCCCGCGAATGTACCGCTCCATCTTGGTCTGAATGGAATCGTCGGGCTTGGTCAATCGCGTCGGAATTTTGACGGGCGCGCCGTCGTAAATCACCTTATTCAACGTGCTCAAGTCCTTCGGCATCTGCTCGCCCTCGGACACAAACGTTCCGTTGGCGGACACCACATCGGCATCAGCCTTCTCGGCGTAATTCAACAGAATCTCAAGCGCGTTTGGAATGAAAATGTCGTCGGCATCGAGGCAGGCAATGTACTTGCCGCGAGCCGCGTCGAAGGCAGTGTTGCGAGCGACGGCAGGACCGGCGTTCTTCTCGTGACGAAGCAGGCGCACAACCCCCCCCCATTGCGATTAGCGATCAAGTCTTCGACCGCTTGAGCGGATTGATCGGTTGAACAGTCGTCGACCACCAGCACCTCGAGATTGCCAACCGTCTGGTTGAGGACGCTCTCAACCGCCTCGCGAACATATTTCTCTGCGTTGAACATCGGAATGACCACTGAGATCATCGGTTCCATCAATAACACCTCCGCCGACGTTTGTACAACAGCTCAACATCGCTGTCAACAATTAAAAATCCCGCCGCTGATCTCAACGACGGGATTTTTGATTTTCGGTAACAACATGTGATCAAGATCACTGATGGGGGGGGGTGATGACGGGAGAGACTCCGTATTTGCCGAGATCGAAGACAACTGCCTGCTCGAATCCGTCAGCCATCATCATCATGCCTGCCGCGCCGCTGCACATCGATGTGAGCAGACAATTGCATTTCGACAGAATTACCATCTGAGTTAAATATTCTTTGCCCAACAAAAAATAATCGTTCTCCCGATTGATATGATAAAATCCAAGATGAGCACGACCGTCATACTTTATATATTGCCTGTCAGTCACGATACACTTATCCTTGAACGCCTCCTTGAAACGATTAACGATGTTAAAATCCTCCGTCGCCAGGAATATTTTATTGCATTTCCACTGCTCAAGAAGTTTGCGCGCAGTATCGATCACAGCCTCAACGGGCGGTTGTACCGAATGATGCATCGGACGGAGCGCAACATAATCAGTGCCTCTCACCAATGTCCCGAGCACTCGATCTTCTTTCGAGATCAATCGATTATATTCTTCCATTATGTCTTCGAGTATCTTCGGTTGTATTCTCAACATACCGAGCTTGACCAGCATGCGCCAGTCATTTAACACATTTCCGACATTGTTGTAGTAGCCTATTGAATTATGTCCCGACGGAAACGGATTGCGTACGTCGCCAGAACCCATTATGACATTCCTAGCGTTATATGCCTCGTCAAGCGTGATATTGAACGGCTGACAAAAATAATATTCCCAAGCATTTAATTTGCCGAGCAAGCGCGGCTCGAGGAGAGTGTTGGGATAATTTTTCATGTCGATGACGGGCAACCAACCGTTGGCAAGCGCATAACGGATATGCCCCGCGAAAACAATATAGTTCGAGAACAAGCCGACCAACGAATCGGCGCGACGAATGATATAGTAAATTTTGCCGCCGGGCTCGGTGTACCTCAAGACGTACTCATTCCAATTGATTTGCATACCCTCACATCCTTTCGTTAAATTTTGCATGTTCATTCTATCTTATGTCATAAATTCCTGCCGTCGCAATCAAAAATCCCCGCGTTGCCCATCAACGAGCCGCGCGGAGATTTTTTTCATAGGGAGAATTATTTTGTGTCAGTGGTATCTTGTCAGATTTCGGCTTTGATCAGCTCAAACAGTTTCGAGCCCGCCTCAGCGCCCGTGAAGTGAGTGATCGCCGCGTCCATGCCGTTCGCCTTGATGTACTCCTGCACTTCGACCGCTTCCTTGTCGCCGTTGAAGTCGAACTTGAGCGCCGCCGCGATCACCGTCGCCAATGCTTCGGGAGTCTTGCCGCGCTCGATCAATTGCGTCGCGGGCGACACCAGACGATCCTTCGGGCTCAATTTGCGCACGGGACCGCGAGCCACGCGCGTCACCTCATCCGACAGGAACGGATTGGCGAAACGGCTCTCGGTCGTCTCAACGTATTTCCAATGTTTATCGGGATCAAATCCGTACTTGTCGATCAGGAGCGTGCCGGTCTCCTTCCAAACTCGACGCGCCATCTCAACCACGTCCGCATTCTTCATCGCCGAACTGATGTCCGCAATGCCCTTTTGATACGAGATATAAGCAATCGACGCGTGACCGGTGTTAACGGTGAACAGCTTGCGCTCGATGTAAGCGCTGAGGTTGTCGACGAGCGTCATGCCCTCGATCACGGGAGCCTCGCCGACGATCCCGTTGGAATCAACGTCCCACTCGGCATAAGGCTCAACCTGAACGAGTAATTTCTCCTCGTTCTTTTGGAGCGGCACGATCCGATCGACGGCGGCATCGGGGAAACCAATCAGCTTGTCGACCTTGGGCTTGGCGTCGTCGGGAAGCGCGGCGTAGACGAAATTCTTGAGAGCGGTCGAGCCGCCGACCATGTTCTCGCAAGCGATGATGTTGAGCGGAGTGTCATTGGTCGCGATGCGCTTGACCAACCCCTTGGCGATGTTGGGCGCGATGAATTTCAAGATGTTGGGACCGATGGCGGTGGTGACGATGTCGGCGTCGGTGATGGCGTCGAGCAGGGCATCGAGATTTTTATCGCTGTTGATGGCGCTGACGTTCTCGACGAGGATGCGTTTGGGCTCGTCGCCGACGATCTGCACGTAGTACTTGCCGAGCGCATTGATGTCATCGACGAGCGACGCGGCGACGTCAACGAATGTGACGTGGTAGCCCGCCTTCGACAGCAGCAGACCGATGAAGCCGCGACCGATGTTGCCGGCTCCGAAATGCACAGCCTTCTTCAATGTGATCACTCCTTCGAAATTGATTGGCATTAAAAACTTTTGAGCGACGGTGAAAGACGGGCGCCCGCCTCCCGCGCGGGGCGGCTCGCCCTGTTCCCTCTGTTTAATTAAAATCTTTGAGTTAAAAATTTTTGTGGGTGCGGTTAAAGATGGGGCGACCGCCAGCTCACGTGGCGGCTCGCCCTCTACTCGATTAAAACCTTTGGGCGAAAATTTTTGTGGTACGGTTGAAGGGACGGGCGCCCGCCTCTCGCGCGGGGCGGCTCGCCCTTTTCCCTCTACTCGATCAAAACCTTCAAGGTAAATATCTTTGAAGAATTTATGAGTCGCCGACCAACGGCATGGGCGCGGTCGCTTACTTCGAGAGCGACGCGCCCTATTTTTACCGTCACCCCGCCCCAAACACCTTACTTCGTGAACATGTCGTAGAGAACTTTCGGATCGTTGGTCTTATAGAGTTTTTCAAGCTGCTCGTCCGAGCACTCGTCCATCGTCATTGCGATGTTCGCCAAGATCGCCAGATGATCATTGTCCTTGCCCGCGATGCCCACCAAGATGTGCGCAACATTGCCGTCCGCAAACTGCACGCCGTTCGGATACTGCATCACCACGATGCCCGACTTCTTGACGAACTGCTTGACCGCATTCTCGCCGTGCGGGATCGCTATACCTTTACCGATGTACGTCGAGATATCGCGCTCGCGTGCCAGCATGCCTTCGACGTACGGCTTTTCGACATATCCGCTCGCAACCAGACGTTCGCCCGCCGCTTTGATCGCCTCTTCCTTCGACACGCTCGGCAAGCCGACCACCACGTTCTCCATCAGCAGGACGCCTTCCTTGACCTTCTCCTCGGGCGCCGCTTCCGCCGGGGCTTCCGACGTCTCCACGCCCTTGAGCCTCTCGCTTATCATATCATACACATTGTTTCGCGTGAAGTCCTTGACGAAAATATGTTCCGCTTGCGGCGAATCGTCTATCGCTCTCTGCATCAACTTCTCGTGCGACACAACGATCTGCGCGTCCTTCGGTATGTTGCCGATCGCAAAGTTCTTGACCGTGATATTGTTGTAGCCGTCTTTGTGGAGCTTCTTGCGGAGAGCCGCCGCGCCCAGTGCCGACGAGCCCATGCCCGCGTCGCAAGCATACACGATGAATTTGATGTCCTTGCCCGCAACCTGCTTCTCGTTGGCGACGCCCTTCGACGCTGCCTTCATCGCCTTCATGTTCGCTTGAGCCGCCTCGAGAGAATCTTCGCCCTCGGCATCAGCCTTCGCCGTCGCCTTGATAAATACCGACGCCACCGCGAAGCTCACGCCCGCCGCGACTGCCACCGCCGCGATGTTTGCAAAGTACGCGCCCGGAGCCGTCATTGCCATGATCGCGATGAACGAGCCCGGAGCAGCCGGTGCCACAAGTCCGCCGCCGAGCAGCGTCAAGGTGAACACGCCGCTCACGCCGCCCGCCATGACCGCCAGGATCAAGGTCGGTTTCATCAACACGTAGGGGAAATAGATTTCATGAATACCGCCGAAGAAGTGAATGATGAGCGCGCCCGGCGCTGACGCCTTCGCATTGCCGACGCCGAACAGAGTGTAGGCAAGCAGCACACCGAAGCCGGGGCCGGGGTTGGACTCGATGAGGAAGAAAACCGACTTGCCGATCTCCTGAACCTGTTGCATGCCCAATGGGGTGAACACGCCGTGGTTGATCGCATTGTTGAGGAACAAAATTTTTGCCGGCTCGACGACGATCGAGACCAACGGCAGCATGCCCGCGTTGACGATCGCGCCGACCGCTCCTCCCAAGCCGCCGGTCAAGCTCGTGACCAACGGTCCGACGAACGTGTACGCCACGCACGCCAGCAAGCCGCCGAGTATGCCCGCCGAGAAGTTGTTAACCAACATCTCAAAGCCGCCCGGGATCGAATCTTGAGCCGCCTCGTCGAATTTCTTGATCGCGATGCCGCCGATCGGTCCCATGATCATCGCGCCCATGAACATCGGGATATCGGTACCGACGATGATGCCCGCCGTCGCGATCGCTCCGACCACGCCGCCTCGATGTCCGTTGACCACCTCGCCGCCGGTGAAGCCGATCAGCAACGGCAACAGCCATTTCGCCATCGGTCCGACCATCTCGGCTAAACTCTCGTTCGGAATCCAGCCCGCGGGAATGAATAATGCCGTGATGAATCCCCAAGCGATGAACGCACCGATATTTGGCATGACCATCGCGCTGAGGAACCGCCCGAACTTCTGCATGAGTTCTTGCATTCCACTCAACCTCCAATCGTAATTCTAATGGATTGATTGACTGATCGAATTGTATGCGCCACGCCGTTCATTGGCAAGCAAAACACATTGAGCGGCGGGCGCTCCCGTTGAGGACACAATCGAAGAACGCCCGATCCGATCCGCGCAGAACCGACGGCAATAAACGCTTAAGTCGATTGCGTCAAACGCCGATAATGTTAGCGTAATTACCAGCGATTATACACCACACTCACAAAGGAGTAGATCTACCATGATGCGTTCACTCTTCTCCGGCGTGTCGGGTCTCAAAATCCATCAGACACGCATGGACTCAATCGGCAATAACATTGCCAACATCAATACCACCGGCTTCAAATCTTCCCGCACCACGTTCTCTGACATGCTCAGCCAGACGCAGTCCGGTGCCGGCACTCCTACCGCCAACCTCGGCGGTACCAACCCCAGACAGATCGGTCTCGGCGCGGCTGTCGCCTCCATCGATATCATTTTCGGCGACGGTGCTCCTCAAGCCACCGGTAAGAATACCGACGTCGCCCTCACCGGCAGCGCTCTCTTCGTCGTCAAGAACGGCGACCAGACTTATTATACTCGCGACGGCGCTTTCGAGTTCGATGCCGAAGGCAATTACGTCCTGCCCGGCACCGGTCTCTACGTCCAAGGCTGGACCGCCGTCAACGGCACTCTCAACACCAACGCCGAGCCCGAGAACATCGTCGTTCCCGCCGGCAAAACCATGAACGCCGCCGCCACCAACCGCATCACCTACAGCGGCAATCTCGATTCGGGCAATCCGCTCATCAGCACCATCTCTTACACCAACGAGGACGGCGAGACCATCACGCTCGATCCGACCAAGTCTTTCGACGAGCTCTCCGCCGCATCGTTCTTCACCGACAGCGACGTCATAGACGGTAACTATTGGCGCCGGTACACCGATACCATAGTCGCCAACGCCGATAACTTGCTTTCAGCCTCAATCTGGGAGGATTATCGTCTTAACGAATTGAGTGATCTGTCGCGCGATCAGTTGACCAGGAGAATCAGCGACTTCATTGTCGCCGTCAACGAGCCGCTCAAGGATCGCTACAACAATGACGGCGTTGCAATCACTTCCAGTAATCTGTCGCTCATCTCAAGTCGTAAGCTGACGACCGATTACAGCGCGGCTACCTCGTCAAATGCTGACGTCATTGCCGCCATGCAGGATCGTACCGAAGACGTCAATAGCGTGTTCGAGAATCTAAAGGTTTGGTACATTCCGGTTATAGAACCAACGGATACAACCTCAACCGAATCCTATGTGTATGACTTGGGTTCGGTTCAGTCGATGACAATGGTCGGGCTCCTCACCGAAGTTTCTACAGGTGCCTCTGCGAATGATATCGAGACCACCACCATGTTGAACGATACCAACGTTCAATTGTATCAGCTTGCCGGTTTGATCAATCCCAACGATGACGGGACTTTCACCGCCTTCACCACCTCCAGTAATGCAATCAGCCTATCAAATATCACCGCGTCGGAAACTACCATCGACCTGTCTACCTCGGTCAGAAGTCCGTTGACCAAACACATCGAGGAGCTCAATGAGTGGATATATACGGAGTTCAACACAAATCTTCGTACCATTACCACCCTCTACGAAGACGCGAATCACACCATACCGGCAACTATCACTATCCCCGGATTCAGGAATGCTCTTACTGCTTACAACAATGAAAACGGTACCAGCTACTCGCTCAACAATTGGTTTGCGGTGGACGGCTCGGATTTCGGCGACAAGTTAAATATCCTCTACGAAATTCTCGGCAATGCTCGCTATAGATCAGATGCGTACTCGAACACGGGTACTTCCGGCACCTTCTATGACAGCAATGGTGATGCATGGTACTTTAACAATCAAATATTGCCAAAGAACTACTCGAGCAGCTACTCCTATAATGATGTTCTGGCTACCAATGGTGCATACTACTACAATACGCTGAACTCTGTGTTTAACAGTACCGAGGGCTCGGACGTAATAGACATCGCTCGTACGTACAACTTTATGAAGGCTTATGCCTATGCTCGAACTTCTAACAACTACAACCCCGAGAGTTCTACATCTCCTGCGGCGCCGACTGCCAACAGAGATTATGACGAGTCAAGCGGTCCGAGGATGAGCGAATCGACTGCGTTCTATGCAACGATGATGTACGCGGGTACCTCAGGCACGAACATGACGACGACCCTATATAATCGGTTCCGTAGCGTTATCGATACCTCTGACTCAGATAATCTCAGCGACTATGACGATTACTATCAGAAGGCGATTGATCTTTACAACCATCTGCAATCGACGGCGTATAACAGTCAGTTTTCGACGGATGGCAGCGATATGTTTGTCGTAGACAGCGACGAGTATAACAATCTGCTCCAACTCATAGCAGGTTGGGATCAAGACAACGATCCCAATCACACTGATACGCTCGATCCGATGAACTCATTCCTGAACAACTACGCAATCGCCGCGCGTCTGGTCGACTACCTCCACGCTCTGCAGGTCGGCGACGCCACGTCCAAGACGACGCTTATCGTCACCAAAGACGATGTTGATCTGCTCGATTACGACACCAATACCGATACCGGTGTGCACGCCACTGCGACGTCGGCATACTTGACGCTCAGCGACGGCACGCGTCAATCGGTCACGACCGGCACGTACACCGTCGGAGAGAGCGTCCCGCTCACGACGGTCATCACGGTCTTCGACAGTGAGGGCGGTGCGCATAAAGTTCCGATCCTGCTCACCAAGTTGGGCGCAAACACTTGGCAGGCTTCGTTGAGCGGA
This sequence comes from Selenomonadaceae bacterium, assembly GCA_017477125.1. GTDB lineage: Bacteria > Bacillota > Negativicutes > Selenomonadales > Selenomonadaceae > Quinella. Next base: position 5,582 of record JAFUXN010000075.1, on the reverse strand, counting down.
GCGATCCGCGAGCGCACGAGCGGCGAGGACAATGAGACGTTGCGCTATCTGACAGTAGACGAAGACGACGGTTCGACGACGACGATCCGAATGAACCCGACGACGTTCACGTTCGACACCGATGGCACATATCTGTCGGGCTCGGCGGACATCTCGTTTGAGTTCACCAACGGCGCGGCTGAAATGACGGCGACGGTTGATTTCTCGAGCCTGTCTCAATTTGACGGGAACAACACTGCATATCCTTCGGCGGACGGCAACAAGGCGGGCGTGCTGACGAGCGTAGCGATCGACAGCAGCGGCGTCATTACCGGCACGTACACGAACGGTTTGCGTCAGAATGAGGCGCAGATTGCGGTGGCGCAGTTCACTAACCCGGGCGGCTTGACGAAGACGGGCAACACGTTCTGGCAGGAGTCGAACAACTCGGGCACGCCGAACGTGAAGACAGCGCCTGACCTGGGCATCAGCATCACGCCGTCGGCGTTGGAGATGTCGAACGTTGATCTGGCGAACGAGTTCAGCGAAATGATCATCACGCAGCGCGGCTTCCAAGCCAACTCGAAGATCATCAACGTCGGTGACGAAATGCTTGAGACGCTCGTCAACATGAAGAGATAAAATCCTTGACGGTTCCAATAGAAAAGAGCCCTACCCTCCGCGGGCGGGGCTCTTTTTATTGTCTTCGACCGTTGAAATCATTTATTCTTGTTGAGACGATCGACCAGCACTTGAGCCGCCTCGTCGCCGGACTCGACCGTCATGATCGGTTGCGCTCCAAGGTAAATCGTATTGCCGCTCACGTACGCATCGGATTTGTTGTGACCGTTGTGATACGCCGCCGCCAAGTTCCCCAACACAAAACACGCACGCTCCATACTGCTCATCGATGCCGTCTCTGCCGGCGTCGCAAACAGCTTCTTGTTGATGGTGATCGTGCCCTCCTTCATGTTCACGTGCCCGCCGCTGTACTCCGACAGCTTTTTGATGTAATTGTCCCGACGCTTCGCACTTTTGGGGTGATCCGCCGGATTGAATATCTTTGCGAACAACCCGTTGCCCTTTTTGTGCTCCTCGAACATCTCGTAAAATTTTTGTTGAACCGCCGCGCACGCTCCAAGATTATAGTTCGTATGCGTCATGTACTCGAATGCAAGATTGTCCGCCTCCCACTCGAGCTTCTCCGTCGAGTGCGCTCCTATATGCAGGTCGGCGATGCTCGCCGCCAGATTACTCAAAAACGAGCCGCCCACCGCTGCCGTTCCAACATTGAGCGCAATTAACCGATCGATGTACTTCATATAGCCCTTCACGGCATGATCCTTCTGACCGTGCCCCATCTCGTGCCCGATCACCGCCGCAATCTCGTCCTCATTGGTGATCTTAGTGAGCAGCCCGGTGTTGATCGACATCACGTGTCCGAGCGTACAGAACGCATTGATATCTACACTTGTATTGATGAACCAAAGGTACGGCTTATCGTAGATGGTCGAGTCGACGGAGCCCACTGCCTTCGTCATGTTCGTCATCACCGTCTGCACCTCTTGATTGAGCGTGTAATCGGTGTTGACTCCATACTTCTTCTTGTAATCCGTAAAAAGCTGTTGACGTCCCTCTTCAGTGTTGTTGATCGCTTCAAGACCTTGTTTGATTTCCTTGCGTTGTTGTGCTATCTGTTTGGTCGCTATCGCTATACCGATAATGTCACCGACACCGGCATGAGCGGTCGGCACCATGGAGGGCGGAGCGGACAGTGTCAAGCCGACGGTTCCGACGGTCAGCAACGCCGCCGCCTTCTTCCAAAGACGCTTTACGAGTTTCTTCATCAACATTACCTCCCACAACAGTTTGCGCCCGAATATCGTTGAGAAATTATAGACTGCCGCGCCGATCATTGTCAACGATTTTCGCCTTGGCTATTGCATGAGCAAAAACGTTGTGATACAATCGACAAAAATTTTGAGGGAGGTGGGCGCGATGGATATGAGCATAGCAGCGATGTCGGTCGACATGCATCAGATGCAGACCATGCGCGACGTGGGTATCGCGGCGTTGAAAATGTCAATGGAAGCGGAATCGACGATGATCGAAGAGGCAATCGAGCTCGGCGACGTCGGCAGTCTCGATCCGGCGCTTGGAAATAATATCGACATCTCCGTCTGACAGCGACGAAAGTCGGGCGCTGATGAAAAAAGTGCTTGATTTTTCGCCGCGTTTTTGCTACATTTTGTTAGCGTTTGTCTAAAGGAAATTAAAGGCGTCGCAGGGCGCCGAGCGAAGGGAGGAAAGCACGGTCATCGGATCGTGCGGTTCTATGACAAAAGCAGAGTTGGTTGCGAACGTTTCAGCAAAGGCGGGGCTCAACAAGAAGGACACAGAGAAGGCAGTCAGCGCGGTGTTCGATACGATCAAACAGGCGTTGATTGAGGGAGATAAGGTGCAGGTGCTGGGCTTCGGCACGTTCGAGATTCGTCCGCGGTCGGCACGCAAAGGACGCAATCCTCAGAGCGGTGAAGAGATCGACATTCCGGCGTCGAAGTTGCCGTCGTTCAAGGCGGGCAAAGCGTTGAAGGAAGCGGTCAATCCCTGATGCGGGCTCGGGAGTCGAGATCGATGTCTCGGCTCTTTTTTGTTGCCGATTTCCAAACTTCGATGATTAAGAAGGGAGGCGTCGCACACTGCTGTTCAATTCCTATGAGTTCATATTTATCTTCTTGCCGACGGTGCTCGCCGTTTACTTCATTCTCGGCAGGCTCAACCTCAACGCCAACGTTTGGCTCCTGCTCGCCAGCCTCGCCTTCTATGCTTATTGGGACGTGAGCTTCTTGCCGCTCCTCGTCGGGAGCATCGCCGTCAATTTTTTGATCGCCAAGCTCATTCTCGACACCGCTCATAAATCATTGAGCTTCGCCGTCGGTTTGATCTTCAACCTCGGATTGCTCGGCGTCTATAAATATCTCGACTTTATCATCGACAATGTCAATCGGATCGGCGCCGACATTGAGCCGCTCGGCTTGATCCTCCCGCTCGGCATCTCATTCTTCACCATCACGCAACTGCTCTACCTCTACGATTGCTATTCGGGAACGACCAAGGAGCATCGCCTCGTCAATTACGCGCTGTTCGTCTCGTTCTTCCCTCATCTCATGGCGGGTCCGATCCTCTACCACCGTCAGATGTTCAAGCAGTTCAACAATCCAAAGCTCCGCGCGGTCGATTGGAACAATTTATCGATCGGATTGATGCTGTTTACCATCGGACTGATCAAGAAGGTGCTCGTCGCCGATCAACTCTCGCCATACGTCGCAATCGGCTTCTCCTCAACCGCGTCCGTCGATTGCTTGACCGCTTGGCTCACCTCGATCGGTTACATGCTTCAGCTCTACTTCGACTTCTCGGGCTACTCCGATATGGCGGTCGGGCTCTCGAAAATGATGAACCTCGATATCCCCATCAACTTCAATTCCCCGTATCGCGCTTCATCGATGATCAATTTCTGGCAGCGCTGGCACATCTCTCTCACCAACGCCATCACCGCTTGCGTCTATATGCCGCTCGTCCGTCGCCTCAAAACTCGAACACTCGGGCACACCGTCACCGCGTCGTTCATCGCCTTCTTCGTCGTCGGCATCTGGCACGGCGCCGGTTGGACCTTCGTCGTGTTCGCTGTTATGAACGCCGTCGGCATCGTCGTCAACTACATTTGGAAATTCTACAATCGAACCATGCCCGACCCGCTCGCTCACATCATCACACTGCTGTATGTCCTGCTCACGATGGTCTTCTTCCGCGCGGATTCCGTCAGCGACGCGCTCAACATGATCGCCGCCATGTTCGGCGCCAACGGCATCGTCTTCCCTCAAAAGCTCGTCGCGATTGCCGCCACCTTCAACATCTCGCTCAACGTCGGCAACGTCCCCGGCTCTCTGCCCAAATTCATATTCCTCGCCGCGCTCCTCATCGTCGCCTTCTCTCCCAACTCCAATCAATTGACAAAAAAAATTACGCCGTCGCCTTGGTTGGCAACAGCGCTGGCATTCGGATTATTCGTCGCCGTTCTGCACCTGGCGCGCGTCACTGAGTTTTTGTACTTTCAGTTTTAGCCATCGCCATCATGTCTTTGGTCACGTCCTCCGCCTTGCGTACCTTCTTCGGCAGGACAAATTCCTTCGCATCGTACTCGCCCGAGTAATCGTTGACCTCGTACAGCTGCAGTTGCGTCATCGATGCCATGTCGTTGAGTATGTCCGACAGCCCCATCTTCATCACATCGTCCTGCATCGCCACTTCGCGCAATACGTTCCCCAGCACCGGCGACATGTTGAAGTCGATCATCAGCGCCTGCCGCGTCGCCTTGTCGATGTTGAACGTCATTTCGATTGTGCCCGTCTTGATGAGCGCATCGCTCAAGCATTTGCCGAACGCGTCCGCCTTCTTGGCTTCGTCGCCCTTCATCTGATTCTGATTCTTGTCGACCGCATTGCTCAACAGATTCGCGACCTTGGCGCCGTCGAAGAACACTTGAATGACCTGCTGCCCCATGCTGTCAGACAGAAGGACGGCGTGATCGACCAACGCCAACTTCGACGCGGCGTCGTGGTTATCGAGCTCGTCAAGCGGCACGTCGTTGAAGGAGAGCTTCTTCCATTTGTCTTCCCAATAGAAATAAACGTTGAGGTTGGTGCCGTCCTGCACGATATAGAACGGCAGATCGAAATTGATGAGCTCGCCGCCGGCAGCGATGTCAAGATCGAGAGAGCCGATATCGAACTCGGACTTTTGCTTGGGACGCTCGAGCCCGCGAACTTTGAACTCGGCATGAGCGTAGGGGCAATGGAAGATCAATTGCGTTGTCGATGTGCAATCGGCTTTGCTCTTCGGCGCCTCGAGGAATGCTTTCAACGCGTCGTAACCGTTGCGTTCGGCGGCAACCTCCTCGGGAGTCTTGGCTTCAGCGGTCAGCATCAGCGACAGCATCAGCACCAGCGCCAACAAAAATCTCATCGGCTTCAATTGGATCACCCTCCTTGAAAAAATTTTTGATATCAGTCCTCTAATTATACATCAGACGCTCCAAAAAAGTTTCTGCTCCAATAAATATTTTTGGTGGAAGTTGATGGTTCAGAGCTCGTGGGGCGACGGGGAAAAATATACGAGCGCCCGCCAACTCATGGGGCGGCTCGCTCGATTATCTTCTCCGCTCAACTTCATTTTGAGCGATCAAAAAAATGTTTTAGGCGAAAGGGATGGTGGCGAGCCGCCGGCACCGGGGGCGGGCGCCACCTTCTTTTCGCCGTCGAAAGTATTTGCGTCGAAAGCTGATGGTGGCGAGCCGCCGGCATCGGAAGGCGGGCGCCACACCTTTCTTCCTTTAAAAGTATTTGCGTCGAAAGCTGACGGTGGCGAGCCGCCGGCATCGGGAGGCGGTCGCCACCTTCTTTTCGCCGTCGCCCATGACAATTTTTTGCGTCGAAAGTTGATGGTGGCGAGCCGCCGGCACCGGGAGGCGGGCGCCACCTTCTTTCAACCGTCGAAAGTATTTGCGTCGAAAGTTGATGGTGGCGAGCCGCCGGCATCGGGAG
>JAFUXN010000074.1 GCA_017477125.1 Selenomonadaceae bacterium | reverse complement strand
CGCGGAGGTGAAAGGATTGTGCAAGGCATATCATCATTTCGATGTGATGAAGAACGGCGAGGAATATCGAATTGTGGTCGATGGAATAAAAGCAGATGCCGAAGAAGAATTAAAAAAGACGTTTGGCTTTGATATGATAAAGTTCGTCAGCACGAACAGCGCGCGTTGGAAAGATATGCACGGGAACAGGAGGATTGGGACGTGTACGGTTAGAGGTTTTTGGCAGAAGAATAAACGGGGACGCAGGGATGGTCGAGCTTGAAGAAGTCCTGTCGGCAAATGAGTCCGCACGAAGATGCGATGTCGATTACGGCAGCGATCCCTTGAATATATTAATCGAGCACGAAAGACAAAGGGCGCTCGAAGAATGCGTGTCGAGCCTGCTTGAAGTGTTAAAGCCGTTGCAGAAATTGATACTGTTGAGAACGTGGCAGGGGTATGGAATAAAAGATATCGCGTCGGAAGTCAACAGAGCCCCTGCCACCATCGCAGGCTGTAAAAAATCAATACGGATAAGATTATTGCAGGAGGCGGACGATCAAAGGATTGAAGAGTTGGGTGCGGCGCTGGAAGTTGAAGGCAATAAAAGAAGGCGCGGCAAAAGGTACAAAGAGATGCGTCGAGAGTATGAAAGAAGGTGCTCGGTGCGCAATGCCCTGTGCAAATTGAAAGATGTGTTGAAGAATGAATGTTGGTCGCCGCGACGGGAATATAAAAAAGAGAATGCGGATTTCCTGTTCGAGAGGCTTATGAAGGTGCCGATCGGTTATAAAGAAGGCGTTGAGAACGGTCGTCGAGTGTTGAAAACGGTCGTCGAGTGCCGATTGAAGGATTATTTCAAAGAGAGTTTCGGAGATGAAAAGACGGTGTGCCCGCTGTGTAAAAAGTGCAAGGCTGTCTGATGCTCCGACACCACGTCTTGACGGTTTGGGATCGTAAGAAGTCGGTCATGGGCTCGAGCCGCTGAAAACGATCCCAAGCCTCGAGCGCCGCAAAAGTTTTGACAATAAAAAAAGCCCCCGCGAACGGAGGCTTTAGTTGTGTTTTCAAATGCCGTAGTCTCTATCGAATCAGAAGAGTTTCGCCAGTTCCTCGGCAGCCGCCTTGATCGCCGCGCGCCGCTCGAGCAAGCGCTCGATTGTCTCATTGAGATCGTCAGGATCGTCGGTGAACAAATCGTAGTTGTCGACGGCTTCACGCAACTCCTGCATCTTATAATCGATTTGCATCTGCTCGCTCCACACGGCGGCTTGGATCATGCGATACGTCGCACCGTAGGATTCAAGATCAGTCGTGTCGTTCGTGTTGTTCAAATTCTTCATGGTTGTAACCTCCTTGAGTTTGTGATATTGTAGCAGAGAAATACGGGTGGGGCAATGTTGCATGCCCCGTCGGAAGGGATTACGAGAAGACCGACTGCATGCTGTCGGCAATCTCGTCCTGCGCCAGATGAATGTATTTCATCGTCGAGCTCACATTCTTGTGCCCCAACACCGATTGGATCAGCTTGATGTCGTTCGTCTTCTTCGCAAGGATCGTAGCCAAGCCGTGGCGGAAGGCATGCGGGTGCAAGTGATCAAGCCCGTTCGTCTTGCACTCTTTGACGATGCTTTCGTACAGGCGCCGCTTGCTGACGCCTTCGGGCGTGCCTTGATACGTCAACAACAGGGCGTCGGTGTCAATGCCCGTCGAGACGAGACGCGCATGACGCTCGCCGTGCACATACGTGCAGAACAACGTCGCCAGCTGAGCCATAACAGGGATGCGCCGCTCGCGCCCCGTCTTCGTTCGAGCCGTCGGAGGCGACGGGATCAATAAGCTCAACTTGCCCGTCGTCTTGTCGATGCTCCAGTGCGACAGCCTTGATTGAACGATCTCACCTAACCGAAGCCCACCGTAATATGCCATGCCGATTGCCAACGCCTCCCGCGGGCGAGCGTTCGCAATAACCTTCTCCGCTTCCTCGCGCGTCGCATAGTGCATTTCGCGCTCGTCGGGCGTGATGCCCGCCATGAACGTCAGCATCTCCCGAACGTCGAGCGAATCAAACTCCCGCGGGAAATTCTTGAATATCCATTTCACCGCGCAGTAGTGATGCGCTATCGTCGAATTGCTGATGCCCGCCTCTTTCCAAGCCTGCGTCCGCTCGAGCAGATCATCGACCGTCGGCTTGTCGGCGAAGTTGAACAGCAGTATCGCCCGCCAGTAGGTGTAGGCGGTGCGCTCCTCCATCTTCGCATACAAGCGCGCCTTCACCGCCTTCAACAGCTCCTCCCACAACATCGTAATCCCCTCCTAAAAAATCGACAGGGGCAGGCGAGAATGCCCGCCCCAATCATGGGTTCCTACCGCTTGCGGTTTTGTAACACCGTCAACGGTTTTGTATCACGCCAGGACGAACGCCGTCCTGTTGAAGGCGATCTCCCTGACGTACTCGGTAACCGACATGTGCCGCGCGCGGCTTTGTAACAAGACGTTCCAATCGTCAAGCGGCTCGTTAATGTCGGTGCCGCCGACAATGAGCCAGTAATGAATTTCGGTATCCACAAATCCCGAGTGCCCGTACTTGTTCAACAATCCGTTGAGCTGCTCGCTGATAACGGTTGCCTGTTGCCTTGCGCGGAACAACACCATGAAACTGCCGCGCTTGTTCTCGGCGGTGATGTTGCGGCAAGCCAGATCGAGCGTCCGCAATTCCCGCGCCGATTCGATGATCGCCGCCGCGTCAACGGGCGATATCCCGAGCTTGTCAACCAACGTCGTCTCCGCGTTCGCGAGTGCCTTCTTCATTTCCATCTTCATTGTTACAACCTCCTATTATTGCTTGCCGTTGAGTTTACGTTGACCGAGCGCCATCGCCCCGTCAGCGTAGCCAGCCGATTGTGCCTCATACGTCGCTCGATTGACATTGTCGGGAGCATGAGTGCGCCGCTTGCGAATGTTCGGGATGTCGTTGAAGTAGTCTTTGACGTTGTCGGGAATAACCAACATCAGCGCCATCGCCTGCCGCTCCATTTCGTTCTTGACGCCCGTAATGAATCCCCACGCATACGCCATTTCAATGCCCGCCGCAGAGCCGTAGGTGTGTTTCGCCGCCGCCTTCCGCCGCTTGATACCTTCGCGGCAGATCGCCTGCAACATGTTGAACGTCTCGACTGCGGCAAGGCGATCCGTCTCCGAGCCGATGATCTTGATGGTCACGCGGCGATTCTCGTAATGCGAGACAACCTCGCAGCGCATGTTGTTCCCGACAACCGTCGCAAGGAGACTCTCCCAACGGCGCACCGCAGGAGCCTCGTGCACGTCAACCTTGTCGTCGGCGGGCGCTTTCGCCATCTCGAGCTCCGTGATATCGACGTGGTATTTGGCGATGAGCTTTTGTGCCATGGTCGCCGCCGCGATCGCCTCGTGCTCCGTCGCGCCATTCTCAACCGTCAAATTCATCATCGCCGCGATCTTCTTCAATACGTCCTGCTTCTCCATTGTTATACCTCCTCAAAAAGATGGGCGGGGCAGGCGAGAATGCCCGCCCCTGTCATGTGTTCCTACCGTTAACGGTTTTGTGACATGAACCGAATGAAATCGACGGTCATGTCGTTGAACAGCGGACGATAGCTGCTGTGTCCGTTGCGAGTGTAGGGCATCATCTCACCATACGGCTTGCCTTCCTCAGTCAAGACGTAGCCCTTCCCAACGCGCCGCTGAATCTTGTACTCGACCAGCAGCTCGTTGACTTCGCGCGCCGACAAGCCGAGCCTCTCACCGATCTGCGTCGGGTTGAGCAGTCCGACTTCGTGATCGGCGGGCGGCAACAATTCTCTGATTGCCCCGAGATTGACGTTGTAGTTGTCTTCGACGAGCACCGTCGCCTTCGACAACGCGATGCCTTTGGCGACACCGAAGATAAGCTCGAGCTGAGACGCAACCGAGCCGAGCTCGTCGAGAGCTTTGCTGAGCTTGCCCGTCGACGCCTTGACAGGTTGCGCGGTCGGAACGGTGTAAGTGCCCGTGCGGCGGATGGCGGGCAGGATTTCGAAGGACACCTTGACTTGGAAGGCGCGCGCAACATCGTTCTCCGCCTTCATCGCCAGCAGGTAGAACACCGGCTCGGGAATGAAGCACTCTTTGATCTGCTCGTCGGTCATCGCGTTCGGGTCGAAGTCATGCCCACTCGTGGGCATGGTCGGAATGTCTTTGAGATACTTCTTGACGCGCTCCCAACGAACGACGGTATTGCCGCTATCGGCAACGCGAGTGATGCCGAGCCCGATGGCAACCTCCTTGAGCTTGAGCCAGATAACTCCGCGCTCGTCGAAGTAGTACGTCAAGCCGTCGAACTGCATGGGCAATTGGTTGTTATTCATACTGTAAAACTCCTTTCAATTTTTAAAGCGACGATGTATAATGGCGGCGGCGCTGATGTGTACCGTTATCGGTTTTGTATCAACACCACCACCAGAAGTTGTCGTCGTCGGTGTTGCGGAAAAGGACGTAGGCGAGCCCCCAAACGATCGCGCAGAACAACATTGTTATCACCTCCTCTCAATGAGATCGGGAATCAGACGATCTCCCACTCGACGACCACCGCGCCGATGAGCAGATCGTTGACGTCGATCGGATTGCCCTTCATGATGATGTGGCGGATGATGTCAAGGTTACTCTCGTCAAGGGAGAACGCTCCGTCAAACCACTCGCGCCAGATGTACCGCCACAACCTGACGCGCCCATGATGGTTGTCGGGGAACAACGGGCTGGCGTTGTCGGGGCACATCGATTGGGGCGAACGGCGCTCGTCGCACAAGATGAGCTGATAGCATTTGTCTTTCATAAAAAATACCTCCTAAGGTTGGCAGCCTACCGCTTGCGGTTTTGTGACTGAGTTACCTGCTCGTTTGCGGCTTTGTATCTCAAATGGCTTTGCAACACGCAGTTATAGGTGTCGCTGTCGAAGATATCTCCGACAACGGTCATTCGACCGTCGGCAACGTCGTAGAGATTGACAAGCCTCTTGATGGCGTCGTCGGGCTGACGCAACGTCAAGACAAGTGATCCTTTGTAGTACTCAACAACGAAAACCTCATTCTCATTGCCGTCGAGAATGACGCAATCGCCTTCGAAAATGAGCTCGTTGCGGCTGTCGAGAAGCCCCGTGAATTGCCCCACCGTCTCGGGATGCACGTAGCAGCTACGAAAATGAGAGCCGGGCTCCCAGAGATTGTTATCCAATTTGTTGTTGTTGGTGCTGATCATGACGCGACAGCTGTCGCCGTAGACGTGCCGCATATTGCCGAACCGCCAATTGCCGTTCAAATCCCTGCCGCGGAAGAGGAAGGTGCGCATGTATTGCCACTCCGTGTTTGCAAGGAAGATGTTATCGCCCAGATTAATGCTCCCGTCAGCCATGACTTGTAATTTGTTGTTGACGCTCATTCTTATTCACCTCCCTGCCATACCGTTTTCGGTTTTGCAACGATGATGCTCATGCTGTTGCCTCCGATCCGTCCTCGCCGCTCTTGCCCTGTAACTCGATGGTCGGCAGGTACCCCGCCGCCTTCAGAGCCGTGTACAGGAACATGCGCCCCTTCTGAGTCCAAGACGTGTACTGGTAGGCATGCCCGTTGACGCTGTAGGTTTGGCTCTGAGTGTATCCTTGGTCGGCGTACTGCTGATAGAGCACCCAGAGCTTGCCGCTTTTGTACTGAATGCCCAGCTCGTGGAGCAACCGATTGAAGAAGGTCGCGCTCACCCCATAGTCCTTGGCGATCGCGGTGACGTTGACGAGCTCGGGCGCCTTCAGGATCGCATCGCAATATGCGGACTTGGGAGCCATCGCGTCAACCTTCGCCTGCAACAGAGCCGTCTTGTGCATCTGCTCCTTGAGCCGCGTCGCCAGCCCGATAATGAAGTCGGGATTGAGGATCGCCTTCTCGATCGCCTCGGGCGTCATGTAGATGCCGTGGTCTTGGATCGCGGGCATGACTTTGTGAGTGATGACGTAGCGGAGCCGTTCGGCGGCGGGCAACTTCGAACGCAACGCCAGATCGTTGACGCCATACCGATTGATGAGCGTCAAACCGCGCGGCGACGCAAAGGCGGTAATTTGCCACCTTTGAATTTCGGCGTACGTGAGCAACTTTTTGTCGGCAGTGTCAACGTGATCAGCGATCGCCGATTTGGTATCCTTGTAGCCGAGCAGCGTGGCGATCTGCTTGCCGATAAACCAGGGCTGGTTGTCGATGACGATGACGTCTAGATGCCCGAGCTGTTAGTCGTTGAAGACGAGTGCGATGGTCGTGCCCATTTCGAAGGGCGGCTGGTAAACATTTGCCATAAGGCAAAACTCCTTTCAAAATAGATGGTTAATGCGGCGGAGGACGTGAGCCCTCAATGGTACCGTCGCCCAAACGAGCGGCGGCACGATGAAGGTTCCAAAGTCCCATGCGGGAGATTACCGTTTACGGTTTTGTATCTAGCACTTCGCGGAGGACGTCGATGCGGAACTGCATCATCTGCTCCTCGGCAAAGTAATCGGTCTTGTCGTAAGTAGCCTCCGCCTCTTTGAGCATGCTCTTGGCACGCTTGACGATGTCGAAGGCGTCAACGATCGCGTTGGCGGTTCCATAGTCGCCGTTGGCTTTGAGCATGGCGACGAGAGTCTTGATCTTCGTGTGCATGGTGATTCCTCCTAATTTGAATGTGACGGAGCCCTCGGGGGAGCCACAGACGAATAACTGCGGCGCCCCCATAGGCTTGATCATCTTGTGGTGTTGTGGTAGACTGTCATTCGGTGATCTCGAGCCAACCATACACGGTTGACACGCCCGAGCCGCCATAAATCAGTTCGTCGGTCACGTCGACATCACTGCGGAGCTCGAGCTTGCCATCGCGAACGAGACAGCAGAGCTCGATGAAGTCATAGCGCAACTCGGCGTCGAGAGCGGCGTTGAGCGTCATGAAATCTTCCTCGGTGAAGTTGTCGGTGATGTCGGTGATCTCATTGGCGGTGCCGTCAACGTCGCCGAACCAGTCAAGCTGATACTCTCCGAAGTAGCACTTGCGGAGGCTCCGCGCGCCGATTGCCTTCAATTCCGCCTTCCAATTGGGCGAGTGCCCGTACAGATCGACCGTGACGTACTTGCCATTTTTGATGTTGACGAGCGTGGCGATGTTCGCGTGCTCGCCAAGGTCGATGATACATGGCAAGAGCTCGGTGATCTCGTAGGGAGCAACAGCCTCGGTCTTCTCGACACGCCTGCCGTTGGCGGTGTAGTGGTAATCGCCGGCGAACTGTTGCAGGTCGAATTTCAAGGCGGCGGAATTGCGGTCGGCGGTACCGTGCAAAGCGTCCGCGGGATCGTTGCGGATATCCGCGATGTAGTCTTCGATACTGTCGAAAGGGCGCATGCCCTTGTAGACGAAGTCGGGATCATCGCCATTGTCGAAAGCGTCAACGGTAACGGCGCTGTCGACGGGAGCGAGGCTGGCGTCGTCAACGGAGCACGAGAACGCGTGCGAGATATAAAGCTCGCGGGCGTCGTAAACCATGTCGGCGTAGGCATCGCGCAATTCGTCGATACTGTTGACGTCGATGCAACTGGAGATGCTCCCCGTCACTTTGATTGTCAAGATAATCTTCATTGATAAAAACTCCTTTCAAAAAAATGAGTGAAGTAAACACAGCCCCCTAATCGCCCGTATACCGTTCACGGTTTGGTAATCAGGACTTGTGGGTTATATTGTGGGCGCCTCCCGATTAGGCGGCGCCCAGGTAAACTATCTTATCGCCGCGCCTCTTCTTAGCTTTGATGGCGGAAGGGCTGATCGGGAGTCCGTCAATGTGCTCGTCGTCGATAAGAAAGTACGCGAGCCCCCCGTCAGAGCGTACTTTGACTTCGATATAAACGGCATTATCAGGCGCGTCGTTTTGCTTATTCCTACTCGCCCGCGGCGGGTAAATCACGGCGGGCTTGTCGGCAACAACAATGTGCTCGGTGATGGAATTGAAATCGTCGACGGCAGTTTTGATGCTCGCGATCCGCTTGCCAATCTCATGCTTGACGGCGGCAATGCGCGCGTCGATATCGACGTCAAGGCGGTTGACGGCGGCGTGCTCGGGAGCTTTGTAGCCGCGCCGCCGCCCGATCATGGTTGCCTTCTTCATCACGAAGCCGCGCTCCGCCCGTTTGCGGCGTTCATACCGCGTGCGGTTTTGTAACAACTCATAACGGGCTTCGAGCTCGCGGAGATTGGCGTCGATAACGATACGGTGAAACTCGTAGAAGATTTCATCGAGCCGCTCCTTGATCTCGTGCTCGGCGGGCAGAGTGTACTCATTCCCGTCGAAGGCG
>JAFUXN010000001.1 GCA_017477125.1 Selenomonadaceae bacterium | reverse complement strand
GTCTCCTTGACGTTGGAGAAGGTCTGGCTGTAGTTTTGGAGAGACGGGAAATCGCCGGCGGTGTCGTAAGCGGTTTTGTACTCGACGCGCACCGTGTATTTGGTGTTGTTCTTAGTGACTGCCATCTGTATCACCTCCCTTAATCGTCAGGATTTGTAGGCTCCTGCGACTGCGCCGTAACCGTTTCGTATTGCGCGCCGCTAAGCGTGTAAGTCTCAATGCCGTATCCGTCAACAAAACGCAACGACCCGTCTACCGTGCTCTCACTCACTCGTCTCAGGTAATTCCTCTGATCCTCGCTCACGTTGTCCAGCTCCGCGCGGAGCGTGTCGGTCGCCGTCTGCAATTGCTCCAGGCTGCTTTCCAAATCGTCCAACCTTCCCGTCACCGCTTCATTATCGGCATTCTCAAGCTCCGACAGCTTCGTCTTCACGTTCTCCAATTCGAACTTGAGATTGTCGTAATCGGGGATCGTAAGGACGGCGATCTTGGTTCCGCTCGCGTCGGTGTACAACGCGCCTTCCACGTCGCCGGTAAACGACAGATCAAAGTCTCCTCCTCCGCCGCTTCCGCCCAATGTTGCCGAACCGTATGCCACATCAAGCCGATAAGCATCTGCCGGCGTGAACAGTCCGGGGCGCCCTTGCACTACCAGCCCGCCGCTCAACGTCTGTCTCATCGTGTCGCTATCCATTTGCATTCACCACCTCGTAATTTGCTTCGCCCAATTCCATTACGTATTTCGCGAACGCCTTGCCCACGTACTCGGTCGTCGCAATCTGCTTCGACGCCATCACTCGTTCCGCCGTCGGCGCCTTCGGCACTCCCTCAAACGTCGGCGAGCGGTTTCGCGCATACATCTTCATCTCCGACGCCAGCGCTTTGTAACCTCCCATCATCATCACTCCTTTTCGATCAACTCATAGCCGTTGGCGGTGTCCGAATCGACCTCCGAAACCCGATAGGTCTTCGCGCCGATCGTGATCGTCATCTGAGCGCCTCCAAAGTAGTGCAGCCCGTTCGCTTCCACCGTCGACGGCAACTTGATCTCGCCGCTATCGACTTCAATTCCCTCGGCGCTCGTCAAGCCCGTTATCGTCCAATCTCCCCGGCTCCCGTTGTATTTCACTCCACCGCTCATGGTCTCGACGAACAGCCCGTGAATTGCGCCCTCCGAGATCGCTTCCGTCTCCCAACCTTTGAGCACATACTTGCCGTCCTGCTCTTTGACCAGTTGCGTCAAGCCCTCGTAATCAAGAAATTTCTTCATCGTCATCACCTCGGTAAATCATCGCCACGTGATCGCTTATCAGTATCTGCCGCCCGTCCTCCTCATACAACATCGCCTTCAAGCGCGCCGCTCCCCGCTCTCTCATCAACTCCCTGAGCTGATCTTCGATCGCGTCATAGTCACCGTCGGCTGTCACCACGTGCAATCGGATTTGCAACACGCTCGACCATTCCCGATCGTCCGCCGTCACGCTCGCATTGTCCGATGTCACTCGATACACCACAAACGGACATCTCTCATACGTCTCTGCCGGCGCCTTGTTTCGATAGATCGAGCGCTCGCCGTCATGGAGCAATCGGGTCAGTGCGGTTCGCGCCTTCAACGCCGCGTACAACCCCGCCTCATACTCGGCTCGCCTCATCTGCTATCATCTCCTTGCACTCGAGCCGCAACCATATCCTTCGCCCTTCAACGTCTAAAGGTGGAGCCGTCTGCTTGAGCCGACGCGCACGCCAATCGAGCTCATCATCGGGCGCGACATCCTTCCGATATCGGATCGTCACGCTGTATTCGAGCTCATTTTTTTTCTCTACGCCCTGCTCGTCTCGGCGGGCTCCGCGCGGAAACACCTTCGCCCATACCTTCGCCCTTTCAAGCTCCTCGGTTGACACGATATCTCCTTTCTCATTCCTCTCATGCCGCCGATAGAGAATCGAAATGCGTTCGGTCAGCTCATCGACCGTCATGCTCTTGAACTGCTGCCCCACCGTCCTCATCGGCTCGCTCCCACCACGCTCGCAATTTCCTCCGACGTGATCGCTTCCATCGTCTCAAGCTCCTCGTATCCCTTCGACCAGTATGCCAACTGATTGATCAACGTCCGTACCGCATACGAATAATCACCGTGATTGTCGTCGGCTCGATTGGCGTAAAGTTCCGCCGTCAGGACGAGCATGACGAAATCAGCCTTGGCGGCGAAATCCACGTCGAGCTCGTAAATCAATCGGAAGCCTCCAATCGCATCGACCAGATACGTCTCGGCTACCTTCATCAGCGTCCCGAGCAAAGCATCTTCCTCATCGGTGTCGATACGAAGGTACTGCTTCACTTGCGACAGCTCGACCATGTCAGCTCACCGCCACCAGATACGCCTTCATCGCATTCGTGTCGTCGGCTGCCACTCCAAAGCGCTCGATGGCTCGTATCGCCGTCCCGTACGAATCGAACAGGTATTCGGTCGACACCGCCACCTCTATACCGCTCCTCTCGAAGAACATCACGTAATCCGCCATGTTCCCAATAAAAATCGGCGCCTTGCCCGCCGTCGTCGCCAATATGCTGTTCGAGAGCACCACTATCTCCTTGCCTCGGAACCTGTACGTGTCCGGCTCTGTGATGTCGGGCGTCGTCAACGGGCGCTTGTTCTCGTCTTCGAGCGTCGCCAGCCAATTGAATCCGTCCTGATTCGTATAAATCCGCGCGGAGCTGAAGTAGACGGGATCAAGGTCGACATTCAGCGCCTTCATCAACTGCTTGTAGCTCGTTATCGTCGTCGCCGTCAAGTTCGTCGTCAGCAGCGTCAAGATCGCCGCATTCTCCGTGTTCACGCTTTTTCGCGCAAACCTCTGCCCTATTATCCCGATCAGATCAACATTCGCGTCCGCTATCAATTGATTGCTCAACTGGATGATGTCGCCGTAATCCGAGATCGAATAGTTGACCTGCCCAAACTCAAACGCGCTCTTCTTGATGGCGGTCAACTCCGAGAAATTCGTCAGCGTCCCGCTCTCCTCGCCCAACGTCGGGTAACTTCCCGTCGTCGCGTTCGCCGTCACCACGTGGCAGTAATCCTTCAACGCCGTGTACGCCTTCCGATACTCCCGAAGCGTCGTTATATGCTCGGGCGGCACCAATACTCCGCCCTTCATCGAAGTCGTCTCCATCAACGCCGGACTTACCGTTGTCGATGAGCCGTCGTTGTAATACGCCCGTCTTTCCTCTGCCGTCAACGTCCCTCTGTTGAACACCAATTTGTTGAACGCTCGGTTTCGAAGCACCGCGTCGCTCTCTTGTCGACTGCCGGCGCTCAACGCCGTCGCGTTCGCCTTGAACAATTCGAAATCCGCTTGCTCCGAGCGCAACGCGAGCTTGTGTTCGTTGATCAAGCCGGTAAGTTGATCGGCGGCGTTCAAAGCCTCTTGCGTTTTTCCTTCCGACTGTAACCGCTCCATCTCGGTCTGCTTTGCCGTTATGGCTTGTTTGAGCTCGTCAGATTTCTTCATACGCATAACACTCCTTTTGCTCGAGCCGACGCCAATTTGATCCTCGCCTCGGCGTCGTCGATAAAATTCACTCCCGCCGGCAGTCGGTTACACTTTAACGCTCCGCGCGGAAAAAAACAGTTAACGGTCGAAACGGGGCTTAAGACTTCGATGTTGAAGAACTTCGAGGCTTGCTCCCCGGTCAACCAAGTCTCGGCGTTTATCATCTCGTCGAGTTGCTCTTTCGTGATGCCTTCGACCGCCTTGCTCAAATATGTCGCCGTCAAGCCCCGTTGAATCACATCAAGGGTTTCGGCGGCTTTTCTCATGTCATCAGCCGTCCCCGAGGTTGTGCTCGTCGGGCGGTGGATCATCAAAAACGTATTCGACGGCATCTTACAGTGGTCGGCGCTGAAGAATATTTGCGTCGCTATCGAGCAGCACATTCCCTCGACGATGGCGGTCGTCTCCCGATCGTGGCGCGCTATCATATTCGCCATTGCCAACCCTGCCGGCACCGAGCCTCCATAAGAATTGATGTAGACGGTGAGTGTTTTTCCCTTGCATGCGTCGAGCTGTTTTTTGATGTTTCTCGGGAACTCGTAACCTTCGGTAACGAGATCATCATCGTCGACAATCGAACCGCTGATATAGATGTCGGCATGCTCCCCAAAATTGGTCATTTTTAGCAACAATAATCACCTCGCTAAGTGAAAAGATCGTCATTCGGCTCAAAATTTTCAAGGCGTTTTTTGCCCTCAAAAAAGGCGGTTACACTTTGATCTGTAACTTTTTGAGGGTCTGAGAAGGCTTGATGGCGCGCCTTTTTAGGGGCAGTTACAGGGTTACACTTTTTTCGCGCATAAGAGGTCTATATTTTCGTTTTTACCAAAAAGGAAGTGCGTGAAGGAATGGATGAACCGGCACGGTTTACGTATTTGCGTCGTCGTCACTTGTAAATAATTCTTTCAGTTGTCTATAAGCTCCGTTTATCAAGTGCGTCTTGCCCAACTCATCTTCGCATGGTTCACGATCCAGGAGCGCTCGAGCTTCGTCTATCGTGTACACTCCCGTCGCCAATAACTTCGCTATGATCTCCGCTTGCGCCGACGGGTCTGCTCGAAGGATCACTCCCACGTTGAACTTCAAACGCCAACCCGCCTTCGTCTCTGCCGGCGTCAACAGCTTCGCTCGAAACTCTTGCTCGTACTGCGACACTATCACCAGTAAGGTGTCCACGTAGAAGGACAGGTTCTGTGCCGTCGAGTTCTGGTAGCTCGCCTTCGAATAGTCGTTGAGCTGGATCGGCTCTACTCCGAACGCCGCCGCTATCTGTTGCGCGCTGTAACGTCTCAAGTCGAAGAACTGCGTGTCCGTCAGCTTCATGTCTAAGCTCTGTATGTCAAATCCTATCGGCAACGCGATCATTCTCCGACCGTTCGCGTTCGCTTGTTCCTCCAAGCGGTTCAGTAATGCTTCTTGGCTTGCCGGCTTAAGGTCTCCCACGTACTTGATCACCGCTCGAGCCAACAATCCACGCTGATAGAGGTCGTTGAGGAATTCGTTGCTCGCCTTCGCTCCCGCCAGGCTCGTGGCGAGTATCTCCCTCACCGAGCGCCCCAACAGCTGATTGTCGTCGAGCAACCATGACGTCACATGGATCATTTCCTCGGGCTTTATGTACTCGATCGATCCTCGCAACGGGTCGGTATACGAGTAGTAGAATCGTCGGGAAGTCCAATGCGTCGTGTTGTTTATCCATACTTGCACGCGACGCGGGTCCAGCGGCAGTAAACTCTCGAGCGCTCCGCGCGGATCACGCTTGATATAGGCGTACGCATTGCCGAAGTGATTACGCCAAAACTCCATGAGCGTGAAGAATCTGCTCGGGGTCTGGAAGTCGTTGGGTCTGTTTGCCAGTAAGGCGTTAAGGGCATGGTCGGCAATCCTGCGCTTGTGCTCATCGATGAGGTACATGGGCATCTTGCCCACGCTCTCGCTCAACACCTTCAGGCACGTGTAGTAGGTGATCTCCGACAGTGCGTCTGCCGTTGAGCCGTAACTGCCGGCAGTGAAGAAATCGTTGAGCCTGCCTATCGTCATGTGTCTCTCGCTCGCGTCGTTCCTGAACACGCTCATCACTCGCGCCTTCAATGCTTGCCATCGGCTCACATGTCCGTCCCTCCCGTTGCCTTCAACCAGATCGCTAAGTTCTTCTCGCCGTCGACCTTGCGCTTCCTGTCGTCGAAGTACAGCTTATACGCGTCTATTACCGCATCTACCGCGTCTATTCGCTTGGTCATCTTCTTCTTCTCGATCTTGATCTCGTCGAAACTGTTCGCCGTCGTGGTCGCGTTCACCATGCTCCACGTCATCAGCGCATTGCTCCTATCGTATTCGATAAGTCCCGCCTTCACGCCGAGTTGGAAGTCAACCGTCGCGTCGTTAAGGGCTCGTGCCGATTGCTTCACCTCGACCAGATCGCAATCGAGTACCTCATCGAGATCGGCGAGGAATGCCGACGCATTATGAGCATCATAACCGCAACAGATCACGTTCAACTCATGAGCCGCTATGAGCCGACGGAGCATCTCGATCACCGCTCGATAGTCCGTCTTGATCCCATACAGCCCGCTTGTCGGCGTCAACAATCCGCTCCGTGCCCATATCCTGTACGGTGCCTCGTCAGTCTTCTCGTGCTCGAGCAGTCGCAGCTCCGGCATGAACGAGTGCGACCATACGTATGCTCGATCGTCTTCGAGCGGGAACACCAACGCGATCGAAGTGAGATCACCGCCACTTGAGAGATCAATGCCGAGGTAGCACTCTCGACCGTGCATGGCGTCAAGGCTCCGCGCGGAGCCGCATGCCAGCCACTTATCGGCGTCGATGAATACATCTCCGCTCCAGCTCACCCATTGGTTGAGCGTCTTTGTCATGAAGTTCTTGAGCTCATCGCCCTGCTTCTCTCGTGCCTCCAATGCCTTCTCGGCGATCCTGCCAACCATGGTGCCGTTAAGAGTGCCGTCGGGATTCCTCAACTGCAGTGGATTCGCCTTCGCCCAACTTACCGGCTCCCAAATGTCGTCGTCGTCGTCGAGCTCGGCGATGTACACGAACTGCGTCTCCTTGCTCACCGCACCGCTGAGTATCTGCTTGCAGAAGCGATAGTGCTCGTAGCATGGAGCGTTGAGATCGAATCCGGCAGTAGTGATGGCGAGGATCAGTGCTCCCGACACTCCGACCTGCCCGTCCTGCATGAGCTTGTACATCTGATTTGTTCGATGCCCATGGTACTCGTCGAGCACGCTCAAAATGCTGCGGTGACCGTCGATGGTCTTGGTGTCCTTGCCCAACGCCTTGATCTCGGTTCCCGTGACCAAACTGGTGATGTTGTGGTAGGACTTTCTGACCTTGTAGAGCTCGGCGAGCTCGGGATCGCTCATGAGGAACTTGTAAACCTCGTTCCATACGATCTTGGCTTGCTCGAGCTTGGTAGCGGTGCAGAAGATGCGTCCGTAGCGATAGCCGCCGAATGTGGCGAAGTCGTTGCACATCAGTCCCGCGAGTAAGCTCTTGCCGTTCTGCCTGCCCATCTGAATGTAAGCCTCACGGAAGCGACGCTCCTTCGAACGCTTGCGTCGCCAACCGAACAGGCTGCCCACGATGAAGTTCTGGAAGCCCCTAAGAGTGAGCGGTTGAGCTTCCTGCCCTTCGCCCAGCACCAGTGCATTGGCGAGATCGATGTGGTACTCGGCTTCGGCGTAGTCGAAGGTGTACGCGAAGTCCGGGCGGTGAAGGTCTTCCATGTGTCTCTTACAGGCAAGGAACTCACTGCGTCCTGCCAGTTCCTTATGGCTAAGCACTCTACGAGCATACTCTGTAGCTCTATCTTTCATCTCATGTGTTCCATGAATGCACTGCGCACGGCGTCCCCACATGAAGTCATGATGTCTTGCAGAGATTGTGACGTTCATGACGATCGTGAAACGTGGGATCCATGGGAACTAAACATATATGTTTAGTCAAGTACAATCATCTCATCAGACTGAGGAACTTATTCTCCTTGCTCGTGATAGGCTCTGCCAATCGCAATCGATCAATAGATGCTATCCCAAGCTTCAACGATATGCGTCTCATCTCTCCTGCATACTCGCGTAAAGCCTTACGTAAGGGATTACTCACGAGCTTGGTCATGCCGTCCGCTCCCTTGAGCGCCAACACCTCGGGAGATTTGTCGTACTCCTCCATCACGCTCTGCGCCTTGTCCCAATAGAAGCAGTACAGTTGAAGATCGTTGATGTCGAGGTTGTCGAGCCAATGCGCTTGCGCTATCAGGCGTTCGAACTCCGCCTTTGCTCTTGCCGATAGGCAGTCGGGCGGCAGGAGTTGATCCTTCCCAACGGCATGAGCCGCCTCTGACGCCAGTCGTGCTTCCCTTTCAGCCTTGGTAAGGTGCTTCTTGTTCTGAGCCACACGCGTCCTCGGGCGCCCCATGATGATCTCTCCTCCTCTCGTATACCGGCGGCTGAGCATAGTCGGTATTGAACGGCTTGATCGTGTCAAGCTGCTGCTTGTACCACAACGCCAGGTCGGGGTCGGTGGTTATGACCGTGTTCTCCATGCGCGGATTGGTGTTGATGTTGGCGGAGCTCTCGATCAACACGTCAAAGCGCTCGCCGAAGATCACCATCAACTTCGAATGGTTTCGGAACACGACCAGACGACTGCCATGCCTTGTGCACTCGTCGAGCAGGATCGCGTACTCGTATTCGTAGCTGGTCGGGAAGATCTCACCGAGGTACATGTCGACACGTCCGATCACGCCCATGTCCACCCAATCGAATATCTCACGAATATCAGTCTGCGCCATCACCCAAGTCGATAGCGCCACGTACTCAAGCCTCTGCTGCTTGGCGATCACCCGCAGGTAGGTCAGGGCATCAACGTCGCCCCACGACAGGCAGTGATACGACACGCCCTGTTCGAAGTGCCAGGGCAGTTGTGCCTCCAAAGCGATCTCGGATAGGATTCGGCGACGACGGTGGTACGGTGATGCCTTCTTCACCTGCACGCCCTGCTCGTCCTCGTCGTCCTTTACGCTCTGATCCACGATTTCCCATACCGCCATTTCACCGCCTCCCAACCATGAATTTTTTAGGGAGATTTTCCTTCAGAAAAATCCCCAGCATACTTTCCAATCCCCAACCAAAACTTTTTCAGCCCCCCATACTCTTCAAAGCCTTCCTCAAAGCAGCCTTCATGGCAGCTTCAGCCATGCCACCTTTCCTATACTCAGCATGGACACGGCGATGATTCCTTTCACTCAGGAAGATCACATTCTCAAGCTCCAATCCCAGTTCCGGTTTAGCCTTTAGGGGCTCAATGTGGTGTGCAATCCTTCCCTGCTCGAGGAACCCTTCCGCGCGGCTCAACTCGTCGAGCCCTGCCGCTCGTGCCTTCACCAGCTCCGACAGCGTCCGCCATGCGGCACCGGCATAGAAAGCAGTCAGGCTCCGATCGTAGTTCGCCAGTGCCCTTCGGTGCCATGTCCGTTCGCATGAAGGGCATCGCTCGCCCTGCTTAAGGCGGCGTCCACATATGCACTCTCGCATCAACATAGTTCTGCTCCATGGAAAAAGCCCCCGAACACTCGAGGGCTTCAAAGCCGTTAAGAGAAAAGAGTCAGGAGGATTCAAGCTGCCATCAACGTCATGTCCATGCCTGTTTCCGATCCTATCATACCATGACGGTCAATCTGATAGTGACTGAGATCGACTGGGATCAAGAGCACTCGATCAAGATTTTTTTGAGAGCACGACGGTGGAGCTGGAAGATATAGTCGATTGAGAGATGCATCAGGCGACTGATCGCCTTATAGCTCTGTCCGTCCACGTACCGATAAGCCAAAACGTTGCGCTCCGTCCTTGGCAACGGCTCGAGCTCGCGACGGAGCTTCTCGCGCAACTCGTAAAGTTCCTCGAGCTTACGATGCTGATCGGTGATCTCTGCATGGATGGTAGTTATAGCCTCCTCGATTTTTGATCGCAAAGACGATCCCTTGGGCAAGCCGTTAAGGATGGCGGTAGTGTTAGTCGCCTTCTCGTAGAGGTACTGAAGGCGTTCGTTGAGTCCTGAGGTCTCGATGCTCAACTGCTTGAGCCGATCCAATTCCTTGCGAAGCATAAGTCGTCCTCCCCGTTACAGTTCCTTCAACACGCGCTCGAGCCATGATGCGATGTCGGTGTTGCCGAGAATCTCCTTGCGCAATTGGCGGTACCAGATGTCGTCGTCACCGACCAGTCGCCAACCCTGCCGAGCCTTCTCCATGCGTGCGGTCTGATTAGCCCGTAAGCGACGCAATATGGCGGTCAACCACAAGCGATCCTTCGCAGGAAGTTCCTTCATGGCAAGCCGGAAAAGCTTAAGCCATGCATGGCTGTCGCCGGGACGTTCGGTAGCCAAGGGATCGGTCTGATGCCAATAGCCGATCTGAATCTGAGACTTAGCCCATGCACGGAAGCGAGCGAT
Source organism: Selenomonadaceae bacterium (assembly GCA_017477125.1). Lineage (GTDB taxonomy): Bacteria > Bacillota > Negativicutes > Selenomonadales > Selenomonadaceae > Quinella. The sequence continues at coordinate 22,024 of JAFUXN010000001.1, read as the reverse complement.
TTGGTAAGGCTTAGACCATTCATCTTGACGGCGAACGGTACCGTCTTTGATATTGATCCTGGTGGTGGAATCATGTGCTCGGTCATAGTCGGCGACGGAGATATTACCGTTGTCGATGGTAAGTTTCGAGAGTTGGAATATCTGTGGGAGCATGACGTTAATCGAATTGGGTCTGTCGAGATCGATGCCGTGATCTTCGAGTCCCGCCATGATGTCGAAGAGATCATCGGCTTCGTCGGAGGAGAAGGGCTTGAAGAAGACTCTGTTGCTCCTATAGGTGGAAAGGGTACCGTCGAAGAGAACCTTACGCATAAAGCGAGCTTCGCCGCGAGCGAGACGGTGTTGATGCATCTGGTTGTGGATATTACGTGTCTGTCGAAAGGAAAGAGCGCCGACAAGATTGTCGGGGGGATCGAGTTCGGGAATTAACTCGTCGAAGGCGCTGGGGAAAAACTTCATGGAGAACCCGATCTCGATGTCGTGAGAGGGATCGTATCCGGTAAGTTGGATCACTTTATGTGCCACTTGCAACGCGAAGTCCGTCCCTTCATGCAACTCAGCCATGGCATATTTCCTCCTGAATGTAAACTGCGTCGGTTCATCCATTCCTTCACGTATTGCATTTCCTTCTGAAAAAGTGCTGAATTTTGATAAGCAAAAGGAATTTGTAAACCGAAGGAAATGGCACCGATTGACAAAAATATTCATGCGGAAGGTCATGTGATTTCAATGAGAAGAAAATGAATTTCAAATAGGCGAATGTAAACCGTGCCGGTTCATCCATTCCTTCACGCACTTCCTTTTTGGTAAAAACGAAAATATAGACCTCTTATGCGCGAAAAAAGTGTAACCCTGTAACCGCCCCTAAAAAGGCGCGCCATCAAGCCTTTTGAGACCTCGAAAAGGTTACATACCAAAATGTAACCGTTCTGTAACTGAAAATCAGCTGATGTTGGGAGTGAAATTTACGCCGGGAATGACCACCATGCGCTGCGATTTTCCCTCCCATTTTCGAACGATGTTGATGCTCCCGCTTGGGGCGTCCGTCCAACCACGCTGCGCAAATTCCTTCAGCAGTTTGTTCGCCGAGAAGCCCAGGTCGGTCAGGATTTTTTTCGCCATCGAGCTGAGCACTCGCGCCTCTTTCACCTTCGAGCCTTCGCCCTCTGCCTTCTCGTGTTCCAGCGCTCCCATTATCGGCGTCAAAACCGGGCGCGACTTCTCTCCGTCTATCAGATGCTCGCCCACGAAATTGTATTTGTGTGCCTGTATGTACTCGATGAACTGCGCCCAGGCTCGGCGTCCTTCGTCAACCTCGCGCATCGTCGGCAAGCGGGTCAGCAGATCATTTCCCATGCCCTCGAGCGTTTTCAGAATGACCTCGTTCTCGGGCACTCCCATATACCACACCTGAAACAAAGCCCATGCGGTGAGCAGCACGCATATCAGTCGGATGTGCTCGAGCACGTGATCATCGTCGACTTCGTTGACGTACTTGTAGAATTGGTTATAATAGGTGTGAACAACCCCATAATCTCCGTCGCTGACTTGCTTGAGACGCTCAATGAAGTCTTGACCGAGCAAGCCGCAATGTTTAGAGGCGAATTTGTGGACGTCGGCAGCCGCAGATTCGTCTTTTAATATGCGCTCGTTTACGTTGAGACGAAGCTCGAGCACGCGGTTCATCGCGCCCATCTTCGACATGTCATCGAAAAGCGCGTCCTCTCCGTTGGTCAAGCCGATCGTCAACCACTGCTTCGTCGGGCGCGACGTCAAATCTCGGTTCATTCGCGTCTTGCCTTGCCCGCCCGCCAGCATGTACGGGATCATCTGGAGGTTGAGCTTCTTCTTGTCAGCCTCGGTCGATTCGTCAATCATCAGCGGCAGATCGTTCGAACGCGCTGCCACTCCCTCCAAACCGTTGGCGGTGGCGTTGAATGTCGCCATCATCCGTTTCGGCACGCCCCACGCGCTGATTGCAAAGCTCTGGCAGGCGCTCTTACCGAATCTCGATGTGCCGTAGAGGTAGACGACGAAGGAGCGCATGTCGAGTATTCTGAGCAAGGGCGGAGCCAAGGAGGCGGCGAGCATTATGGCGGCGACGGGGCTTTTGACGACGGCTTTAGCCATATCGAGCCAGGTTTCGAGTGAACCGCGTTGCTCGAAGATGTCTCTCAATGCCGGCATGTAGAATTTTTTGTTGCAGGGCAAGCGGAAATCGGTAAGGTCGTGAGTCCAGCCCGGCTGATCATACTCGACGAGCTTCGGCAGCACGCTCGCGTTCATGGCGATCATATCCCTGAAATAGGTGGTCAACTCGCGAACTGCCTTGCCGCTGTTGGTGAGGATGCCGCAATCGGTGAGCTCGATGAGTTTGGAGGCGTTGAGAATGGTCGAGGCTTCCGTAATGAGTTCCTCCCAATGCCCGTCTTCTTGCATGATCCCGATGCCGTATTTCACGGTTCGGTCGGAATGCTTGACGATTTTCTTGGTCGGGAGCACGGGGTTACGACAGATGCACAGCTTGCCGCTGTAGATGCGTTCGGAAGTGAAATCGAAGTCGTCGGGGACGGTGAGGTTTATAGGGCAGGTCGGGATCACCGATTTCGTCTGAACGTGACCGGTAAATGCGGGAGCTCCCTCGGGCTTCTTTTTTTGTGCCTTCGGTTTGTGCTCGACGGGCGGCAGTGCTTGTGCTTGAGCGATGAGAGCTTGAACGTTACGCTTGAGTTGCTCTCGGTCGACATTGAGCAATTCGTTGGCGTCCTTGTATGAGCCGCTGAGAGCCGTTCCATCGACGAAGGCTATGTCATGTACCCCCAACCCCTTCCGAAGGGCTTCACGGGCATCCTGGACGTTTTTAGAGGCATTTTCGGAGTGGTGAATTTCGTTGTCGAGAGCGACGATGACCGCTCGAGGATACCGATGCCCCTCTTGATGGCAGAGCTCGAGCTCCCTGAAGAACTCTTTGACCATGGAAATGGAGCCGAGCCCGATGACGTTGTGGAAACCGACGTCGAAGATGCTCATGGCGTCGATCTCGCCCTCGACCGCTATCACCACTTCGCTCTTGAGTGCCGACGCATTGAACACCGTCAGCTTGTGCGGCTTTGATACCTTGACCTTGGCTTTGTCTCGTTCGAACTGAGTGTGAGGCTCTCGCGTGAGGCGAGCGATGTATGCGACGTCGTTGACGGGAATGATCAAGCGCGGGGTCGGCGAACACTTCTTGCTCCAATCGGGATGCTTCCAATTGGGATCGAAACCGACGTGGAAATGCTTGAGAGTTTCCTCGGACAAGCCGCGGTGGTAATCGGTTTGGTCGAGGCGTGCAGCGCACTCGTCGAAGTAGGCTTTGCGCGCGGCAGTGATGGTGCTCATCTCGGAGCTGTCGTAGACTTTTTTCATGGCAGTGTGGTTGTTACTGACAGGTTGGTCGAGACTGATGCCGATAAGAGCAGCGCATTCGGCGACCGCCCGCTTGAAATCTCCCGTCGGGTCGAGCCCGTTCTTGATGCAATGCCAGTGAATGACGTCGTGGGATTGCCCGCATGCGAAGCATTTGAGCTCGCCTTCGGTGCCGGGAACTTCGCTCAAGCCCGTCCCGTTTTTCCCCGAGCCCGATCCGCATGCAGGGCAAACGGCGCCCTTACCTCTGCCGTCGGAGCCGAGGATAAGTTGCCAATCGGCTTTGATACGCTTGATGATCTCAGGATCAATCATTTCTATCACGCTCCTTTTTTCATAGGTTGGGGCGATACAACGCGTCGCCCCGCGCGGATTGTATGCTAATCCCCGAAGGGCTTTACGGATATCTTCACGTAAGACTTGCGATCAAATATTTTCTCAGCGGTCAGCTCTATAATCAAACTGTCGTCGAGGTAGACGATCCCATTCATGGCGTCGAGCACTATCTTCGACAGATTGTCCACATCTCCAAACCGTTTCCAATCGCAAAAGGTATCTCGTGCGAAAGACAAGTTGACGGTGATCGGTTGCTCGAAGGGTTCTCGTCCGCCCATTGCCTTACCGGCGGCTATGCGAATCAGTTCGGAGTATGCCCTTATGGCGGGAGCGGTGAAAACGGAGCCGGTCTTGGAATTGAATCTGGGGCGTTGCCATGGTCTGGGAGTGGTGAAAACAGTGAACTCAATCATCGAAGATGTCCTTCGACGTCGAAGGTTCGAATTGGGTGTCTGTGACGATGCGGAACTGTTTGGCGATGTTGGCGGTCAAGCGCTCGTGAATGACGTGAGTGCGGTCGGTACGGATAAGTTCCTCGCTGAAGGCGCGATAGTTATGGCTGTAAGAGGTCCCGATCTCGGTGTGCTTGACGTAAAAAGCGCCATCGTCGACGAGATACTCCGCCTCGTATCGAGTATGTTGCTTGTCGTCGGCAATGTGCTGAAGGAGATCGCCAGTGAAAATCTCGACGCCGTCGCGATCAACGATGGCGGTGTTGAAGTTGAGGGTGTCCTCGTCGACGAATGAAAGTTCGCCGTGGTCGCCCTTAATGAAATCGTGGTCGACGAGCCTGCCTTCGACGATGCGTTTTGTCTCAAGGTCGACGGCGCGTGCGATGCTGAAAGGTCTCATGCTCAATCCTCCTCAGAATGGAATGTCGACGTCAACGGGTGTGGTGTCGCGCTTCGTGGCGGGAGCGTTTTGTTTGGGAGGAGGTTCGGAAGGCTTGCGCTTGGTTTTGTCGACGCCGACAATCCACGCCTCTTTGAATTTGCCCTCGTGCACATCCTTGACGCTGTAGGTCTGCTCCGCGCGGAAATTGAGGAAAATGGTACCGTTGCTTTCGCGTTCGATGCCGATGACGAGAGCGCCGATTTTCTTGCCGATAAGGCGTGAGGTGTTGACGTTGCCGTTGGTGTCGGCGATATTGAAACCGTTGTTGGAAACAGCCAAATCCAATTCGAAGCGTTTGAAAAGACGAGAGAAATATTCACCTTTGTCGGGATCGTTGAAGTTGATGCTGATGGAGAAAGGCAAGCCCCAATAAGTTGCGAGCGGATTGCGGGCAACTCTCGCCTTGAAAGTGTCTTGGAAGTAGCTGGCGAATTCGCCTTCGTCGATGTCAAGATTGATGTGCAAGCGGTTTGAGATGATGTCAGCGCTGATGATCTTGCAGATGTAAGCGCCGGGTGTGGGCGCCTTACGGGCTGAGCCGAGCGGCGAGACGTTCTGCCAATGGTTGGGCAGCTTGAAGGTAGCCATGTTATTCCTCCTCATATTTGATAAGCAGTTTGATAACCTCGGCGATGTCGTTGTCGACTTCGGGAGGCAGTGCATTGATGGGGCTCTTGGCGGTGGAATTACCGGCGCGCGTCTCGAAGAAGTGATGCTCACCGTCAGCTTTTGCGTAGAGCACCGTTGTGAACAGGCTTTCGAGCACGATCTTCTTGAGCTTCTGCCCGCTGGTTTTGACCTGGGCGAAAACTTCACTGCTGTTCTGATCCCGATCAACATCGACGTGTCCGATGAACACCACCGTCAAGTCGTCGCGATAAGTTACTGCCTCCTTGCAGAGATTGAAGATGCAGGCGGCGAGGTCTTGGTACTTGTCGAAGCCCTTCTCGCGGCGACGACGGAACTCGTCGGTGACCATGAGCGTGGTGATGCCATCAACGACGATGACGTTTATGTGCTTGCACTGGTCGGATGTGGCAACCTTGCCGACGATGGCTTGAACGGAGCACGGGTGCGTCGGCGAGACGATATCTGTTCGGAAGTAATTGTGCTTATCTCTGTTGTACTGCTTGCGCCAGCCTTGCCAGCTGAGCCCTTTACCGTCGCAATCAACGTAATAGGTATGGTCGGGGTCGAGGTTCCGACAACTGGTCGTTTTGCCGGCGCCCGATTGCCCGTAGATGAGTATGGTGCGGCTCATGATGATCCTCCTTTCAAAGAACTTGAGCGGTGAACGCTCATCTGAAGGCTCGTCTGTCACCCGAGCCCTCACCATCAACGTTCAACGCGGCATGATCAAGCCGTCGCCCTTCGCCTCCGACGCAAACTGTTCACGGTAGATGTTTTTCTCTTCGAAGTCAACGCCGTCCAAACCGTGCTTCACTCTGTCGCGCTCCTCGGCACGCTTGGCGTTGTTCCAAGTATTGATATCCCCGCTGAGATAGCCGGTGATCCGCCTGATGCGCTCGAACTTCGGTCCGCGCAACTCGTAATCGAGGTTGATTGTTCCGTCGGGCAAGCCGATGACGCGTATCTCTCTTATCGGCTCCGATACTCGCTCTTGAACGTAAGCAACATATTTTTCAGCCTCGGCGCGTGTGATGTCGTCGACAGCCAGCGTCTCAACCTTCACGCCGTCAATGATAAAATTCGCCATTACATCATTCCTTCTGTTGATCCCAAAAGAATTTCTCCCGATGAACGTTCAAAGTATGAGCCAATGCGTCGGCAATCTTCGGTCTGGGTGTGCGTTCCCCCATTTCATAACGGGCATAAGTGGTACGAGTGACGCCGACAGACGTGGCAACCTCCTCCTGAGTTAATCCTTTGACCTTCCTGGCATCAATCAGCCATTGACGAATCTTGGGCTCGGGCATAACCACACCTCCAATCGATTTTTTATTTTAGCACCGTTTTGGTACCGCGTCAATACGGTTACAAAATCGTTTTGACGGTTGCCATATTGGCACATATAATGTGCACGAGGAGGTGTTGACCGTGAAGAACAACAGATTTAGAGAAGCGCGTGAAGAACGCAATCTGACGCAAGAGTACGTTGCAAATCAGCTGTCCGTTACTCGCCAGGCTTACGGGCGCTATGAAAGCGGTGAACGTGAATGTTCCTTCGACAATCTCCGTAAACTTTCCAGGCTCTTCGATACCACCATCGATTACCTCCTTTGCAATGAGTTCCCGCAACAAGCGCATTCCTTTTGAGGTGAGACGATGGAAATAAAAAAAGGGCATGAGCTCAAGTGTCTGCCGCGCGATTACACCATCATTGACATCGAAACCAGCGGTTTCAGTCCCACCGCCGATCACCTCATCGAGGTAGGCTGCATCAAATTCCGTGACGGTCAGGAAATTAACCGTTATTCGAGCTTGATAAGTCCGCCCTGCAAGGTCTCTGCTCAAATCGAGGGCATTACCGGCATCACAAATGAGATGCTGGCAAACGCTCCCAAATTCGAGATCATTGCGCGCGCTCTGTGGGATTACTTAGCCGATGAAATTCTCGTCGGGCACAACGTCACCTTCGATATTTCCTTCCTCTATCGAAACTTCGACCGTGTCCTCGGCTTGCAGTTGGTCAATGATTACGTCGATACGGTTAAGCTGTGTCGAACGGCTCTGCCCGACCTTACTTCTCATCGCCTCTCAAACATCTGTCGTGCTCTGAACCTTCGAATGCGCCGTCATCGCGCCCTTAACGATTGCTTGATCCTCTCGAAGGTCATTGAAACGATCTCGGTCAAGTACTCCGAGCCGGTAAGAGTGGTTCGAGGGCAAAAGGTCTCGGTGACCGAAGGCGCGCCCGAGCTGCTGTTGAAGGCAGATTGGAGCACAAGCGGCGGTGTCGACGTCGACGCTGCCGTTTTTTTGCTTGACGGCACAGGTCGAGCGTCGGCGGACTCGGCGATGATCTTCTACAATCAGCCGAGGCATCCGTCGGGTTCGGTCGAGCAGTTGAACGTTGAGTCGGGGGCGCAATTCAAGATCAGGCTTTCGAAGGTTGTCGCCGAGAAGATCGACTTGACCTTGACCATATACGATGCCGACGCGCGCCGACATACCTTCAAAAATCTGGTCGGGTTGAACGTGAGTGTATGCGATGCGGTGACGGGAGCGGAGTTGATCCGTTATGAGCCGGCGGAGGACTATTCGTGTGAGACGGCGATAGTGTTGTGCGAGCTCTATCGGCATGGAGCGCAATGGAAATTCCATGCGATCGGGTCGGGTTTCAGCGGCGGCTTGAGTGCCTTGGTGCGCAACTACGGTCTTGAGGTGAAAGAGAAAAAGGAATCGATCACGGCGATGATCTCGGCGAAGGCAAAGGCTGAGATCAAGATGCTTGCCGCTCTTCGAGGCTCAACCATGAGCGAGCTGGTAAACGATGCGATCATCGAGTACCTTGAAGGGCGCCGGGAGGAGCTAAACGATGCTCTGACGTCGAGATTGAAATAAAAAAGAGGCGGTGCACAACCGCCTTTTTTATTGGTCAAAGTAATGTTCGAACTGCGGATACTCTTTCAAGAACCGCTCGAGCTGACGAGCATCGTTCTCTCGCTTGGGCAAGTATGAGAACTGCCGACAAGAAATCTTGCGAAAGAAGCGTGGTTGATTGCACCATGCGCCGACGAGTTGATGAATGACGCGGAAGGGCGATTGGGCGATGCTCCGATATCGCATAACGTAGCCGAGCATGTCGTAGCGCTTCAGCAGTTCAATCCGATCGAGCAACGACTTCAATGCCGGCAACCAGAATGCATCGTCGTAAGTTCTGCGCGGATTGAAGCCGTCAAGGAGGTAGAATCGGCATTGCTTTCGAGTGTGCTTGCGTATCAATGCCAGCTTGCTCTCGATGATCTCCTTATCGGCAATGCTGTCGAAGGAGAAATAGAAATCGCCGTCATACCTTGAGCGGAACAGGAGCTCGCATTTGTCATCGTCGAGCAATCGAGCATCGAGCCCTTGACGAAAGCTGAACCGCTTGCCCGTCGCCTGCAGGTCGGTTAACAGTTCCCGCCAACGCTCGCAACCGAGGAAGTTATCATCGAGCAACGCGATCCGTCTGTTGATAGGCGAATCGAACTCGGCAAGCGGGCTGTGCTCGATGACCTTATCGGCTCGACGGTTGACGCAGAACGGGCAATGACGGAAGCAGCCGCGCGTGAGATAACCGATCGAGTACTCGGCATAGAATTTGATCTCCGAAGGCTTCTGCGTCACCGCCCATCGATCATACAGATGATAATCGGGCATGTGATGCTCGATCTCGGGCGGCAACGGTTCCGCGCGGTCATAAAAAAAGCCCGTTCCGCCGTAAGTGACGTTGGGCTTATCGAGAATGGCTTGGTCGATGGGGGTATCGGTGAACACCTTGGCGATGTACACTCGATCAAATTGGTCGAGGTCGGAGTAATCGAGCTTGAGCGAAACCGTGTCGCCGCGTTCCTTGTGGTAGCCGCTGAGTTTCATGCAGACGAGGTTGGGGAAACGATGGCGCTTGCGTCCGAGCAGGTCTGCGTCAATGACCGCGATGTTCATCGTTAAAGCCCTCCAATACACTCGTCTGTGCCTGCAACAAATTCTCTCGCGCTTGGGCGAGCCGTCGGTTGGCGATGTCGATGAAAGGTTGATGCAACTCGAAACCGATGAAGTGACGGTTGGTGTTGACCGCCGCCACCGCTGTCGTCCCGCTGCCCATGCAGGCGTCCAGCACCAGTTCGCCCTCGTTGGTGTAGGTTCGAATAAGGTACTCGCATAAGCCGACGGGTTTTTGAGTGGCATGGTCGGAAGGCTTCCCTGTGTAATGCGTCGCTTCTCCGTACTTGACCACGTCGATGGGATTACGTCTGCCGTCGTGGCGCTCCGTCGCAACTCTGCCCTGCTTGGTCTGCCGGTAAGAGTTGCGTTGCCATTCCTCGTGCGACTTCACGGAGTATGGCGTTGAGTACCACCATTGAGGGTTGTAAGTCGGGAGCTTGCGATAAAAGACGAGGATATTCTCATGCGCCCGCAATGGCATCTTATTGGCGTTGAGGAAGCCGACAGGCATGGTCTTATGCCAAATCCATTCGTAGCGGAACTGTTTGCGATTGGCGTTGATCACGTCGACGGCGAAGGGCAGCTGGCTGAAGATAACCATGGCGGCGTTTTGTTTTGTGACGCGCTTGAACTCCGTCCACATCTCGCTTAATGGCAGTTGCCGATCCCAAAACGCGTCGAGAGTTCCGAATGGCGGGTCGGTGAGCACCATGTCGACGGTGCCGTCGGGTATCGCCTTCATGCCTTCGATGCAATTTGCGCATTTGATCCAATCGAGCTCCATAGTCGCCACCTCAATTCTTGAGTCCGACCAGCGACACGACGCAGTGCCCGTGGTCGAGAAGTAGTTGCCGGCAAGTGCGAATGGTCTGCCCGGTCGTGATGATGTCGTCGAACAGCAGCACATTCGGCTCGAGCGGGTTCGTCGTCAGTTCAAAGCTCGGGTGCACTCTCGCGCGGTTCTTTGCGAGGAAGGCGTCAGGGTAGAAGGTGATGTGCAAGATGCTCGAGGCGACGCGACAAACCTCCGAACTGAAATGAAACCCGTCCTTATGTCGGCGCCGAGGAGCCGTAACAATGCACCAGCCTCCCGCGCGGAGATTGTGACCGAGCGTCTGTTCAAGGTAATCGCAAAGGTTATCGGCGATCATGGCGGCTTTGGAAGGGTCTTGCTTAATGAGCTCGATGGGAACGCCGTGCTTTCCGGTCTTGAAAAGTGTAGTGCAGAAGAATCCCGCGTGTGAGCTCAGCGCGATGTGTTGTTGAAGGTCGCAAAAGAGTGCCGTCCGCGACCAACTCATTCGACGCTTTTCGATCTCGGTGATCTCGAAACCGCAGTCGGCGACGTCGAATTGAAAAGCCGACAGGTCGGAAAGTTGTTCGAGCAGGAGCGCGTCGTTCCATTTCGAGTACTCCGCCGTCTTATTATCGGCGAGACGGAACGCCTTGGCTTGTGCGGGCGAGAGATTGGTGGCGACGATGATGGGAACGTGCTCGAGCCCCAACGACTTGGCGGCGAGGTAGCGAGTATGTCCGGCGAGGATGACGCGGTTGGCGTCGACGATGATCGGCGACAGGAACCCGAACTGCTTGATCGATTCGGCGACCTTCGGGACGGCGGCGGCATTGTCGCGAGGATTTTTCTCGTAGGGAGTGATGGAGCCGATATCGACCCATTGAACATCTTCCTTCACAGCCATGGATCAAGCCCCGCTCGATGAGAATGGTCGTAGAGGATATTGGCGTCGAAGAGTTGACCGTTTATGTTGAAGCGGTCGGTGAACTGCCAGAGCATGCCCTGAAGGTCGTCTTGTGAGCTCCATTGCGCATTCCACACCGCGCAGCCCAAACTCTGCCAATCGATCAACTTTGAAAACCACTCATATGACGCGTACACGCCATTCTGAAGCCCGATCGAGGTCAGGAAGGCATAACATACGCGGGTGCAATTTCGACGGCTGAAATCGAAGCTGTGGCGTTTCTTGTAGCCGTCGGCATCTTCCATATCGAAGAACACCGGCAGCTCGAGGAGCACTCCGGCGTCGTCGATGATCGAGCGACAGAACGCCGCCTCCTGCGCCGCCCTCGACGGTGTCAGCGCATAGCTGTAGTGGTATGCTCCGACCAGCAGCCCCGCGTCCTTGGCGCCGTATACGTTCGATTTGAAGTCGTCTTGAATGGAAAGTCCGGCGCCGGTACGGATGATCGCAAAGTCGATCCCGGCGTCCTTAACGGCTTTCCAATCGACTATGCCGTTATGAGCGGAAACATCAATGCCCTTCATGGCGGTCAGTCCTTTCGGTCTTAGTCTTGTGCTCGACAAAAAGTTCGGTGAGGTGAGAGAGTTTGGTGTCGATGTGTTCAAGGCGGGTGCTCTGGGAGCCGATCGCCTCGGTCAAGCTCGAGATCGCCTTGGTCAGTTCGGCGTTGGCTTTGGTGTTCTCGGATATGGTCTGCTGCCCGTTGCGAATGAGCCAGATGCACATGATGATGGGGAAGCCGACGGTGGCGACCGCCGAAGGTGTGAAAAAATCTTCCATGGGATTACCTCCGATCATTGCTTGAACGATTTGAGACGGCGGAGCCATTTTTTGAGATGCATGTGATAGAGACGGAGATTGAGAATGTCGGAGCTGATGAGGTTGAGTGAATTTTGGTCGGCATCGAAAAGCCAAAGGCGCGATTTTTTGTAAGAGCGCCTCGGATAGCGATACACTTCAACGGATGTGCCGGCAAAGGATTCGAGTATGAGGAAGTTTTGAGCATCGACGGCAAGGACGTTGAGTGTGGAGTACAAGGAGATTTTCTTGGCATTCGACTTCTTAAGGGCGAAAAGAAGGTTGGCGTCCCGATCGTAAAATTTGAGTTCGGAATGATAGACATACTCGGGATTCCACAAAGCCTTTGCGTCGGCGAGCTGCTCATCGCTGTTTAAGTCGAAGGTAAAGAAGCCGCCGTCTTGCATGGGCACTCTGACGCTGTGAGGATCAAACGATATGCTGTTGTTTTGAAGGATGTAATGGTCGCTGTAGGCTGAAATCTCTGTGTCATACTGTCCCACGCCGTCAAGCCATGAGTACGTATATCGGCAGTATTGATGATAAACAACGAAGTATTTGCTCAAGGTCTTGATTTCACCGTCGGCGAACAGGAATAATTCGCTGTAGTATGTCTCAATGTCATTCCACTCGCCGTAATATCTGTTGTTTCCGAGATTTTCCGTGTAGTGAGGAGTATCTCCCGCCACAAAGTAGCTGTCATCGTTAAAAAACAATGCTCCACATTGACCATCAGGAGCAATGTACGGGTGAATGAAATTGAATCCGAACCGACGACGTTGCCTCGTGTTGGCTTCAAAGCTGTAGCTTTTGGTCGGGTCGTTATACTCGGCAAGCAGTTGGGCAGCGTAATTGACATAACTGGCGCTATGCGGATATGCATTGATTACGGTCGAAGTTATCTCCAAAAACTCTATCCGACCTTGCAACTGAACGCCGTTGACCTTATCGAAGAAGTCGGCGATCAAATTGTCGTTGCGATACAGCCGACAGTTCTTGAACAGCGCAAACACGTTCCCGATCTCGTCGAGCTCGGCGTCGCAAAGATGCGATGTGTCCAATTCCACATCGCCGCCTTCGACATTTGCCATCATAGAGGCATCAAGTTCCTCTGCATTGATAACTCCCGACCACGTCTTGTGCTTCAATCTCTTGACTTGCGATTTGCGCATGAGGAAAAGTCTGCCCGCAGGAACGTCATTGTCATCAACCTTCCGCTCTACACTGTGCCGAGGATAATGCCACCAAATTTTGTTCTCCACAAACGGAATGATTTGCTCGTCCTTGTCGGCAACCGTCGGCACGAACGGCATTTGGCTCCGGCGTTCGAATCCGTACACGCAACGCCCGTCCGTCCATACGTAATCTCCCGCCCTTATCGGCTTGTTCCCTATGCAGATCAGTCGATTGCCGCCCGCCTCGACCGTTAAGCCGTTGACCGCCTCCGCCCGCTCTCGTCGCAACATCTTCATTCACCTACCAGCACTGCCTTCTCTGTCCTCGATCTCATCGCCCATACTCTCTTGCCGTTATAAAGGTTGAGCTCGACCGCTTGCACCGGCTCAAGCTGCTCGTCGCCCATGCAGAACTTACCGGCTCTGACGGTACCATGCATCGCTCGCCCTTCGCGCTCGATCCGAGCCGTCATCGCGTCCTTCACCTCCGTCTTCAACGTCTCTATCCCCATCAATACCACCTCACCAGTTGCAATCTCTGTACCAATTTCCTCGGCGTGAATGTGATCGTGTTCGCCTCCAAAAAATACTCGTGACCGTCGAGCATCACCCGCTCCGTGAAGTCGATTATGTGCGTCTGCTCCGGCACACCGTTATTGACCGAGCCGATCAGCTCGACATTGACACGCTCGCGCGTCCTTCGGTTCATCCAATGCACTTCGTTGGTGAGCTCGACCAGCTGATTGAAGTCGCGAACGGGAAATGACGTGTCGACTATCGGCGACAGACGTCGACGCCAATCCTCATACGTCCCGCCTTGCGAGCCGTCGTCGCCCGAAGAGCCGCCGTCGCCGCCGTTGGTTCTGCCGGCTCGAGCGTTTGTAAATGCCTTCTGCACCTCATTGACGGTGTACGGCGTGACCCGATTGCCCGGAGTGCCTTGCGATATGCTCGAGCCTTGAGGGACGCCGTCAACGGTCACGCTCGTCCCGTACCAACCGTTTCCCAACGGCACGTGGTACGTCCGACGCGTCGAGCTGTCCTCGTCCGTCAATGCCCACGCATATCCTTCGTCGCTCGCTTTCAACAGCTCGTATACTTTCGTCTCAATTTGTTCCTCTTCCTCGGACAGGAAAATGCCGTGCCTGACCGTCGTCTTGTAATGGTACTCCGTTCTCGATATCGTGTATGTTTTCGTCGGCGGGTCCGAGCTGTAATCCTCCGCCGTGCTTCTCTCCGTTTTGCCGGTAAGGTAGATGTCGCCTTCCACGCGATCCATGAAGATGTCCCACCAATGCGTTCCCGCGGGGTATTTCGTCTGGTAGGTGTACTCGACGGTGGACGAGGAGGATTTTGAGATCGAACGGATGTCTTGCGATTCACGACGCAGAAAGCCCTTGACGTATTGCAATGAGTGACGATTGCCGCCCTTCGAGAAGTCGAGCGTGCCCGTAAAAGGAACCGCAACGTCCACGTCTGCCCATTCGCCCCAATCAATCTCCGGCTGCTCTGTCGGCTCCTCGGGGTCGGGCTCCTCGGAGTCGCCCTTGAGGAACGGATTGTTGAACAGCGATCGGATCAGCGTCCTCTCGATTCGTGGTTGGGTGTGATTGAGGTCGGTGATGTCGACTGCCGATTGCTCAAGCCCTCGTTGAATGCAGTACAGTCGCCCCGCGCGGATAAAGACGTTGATCTGCCGACGCGGTACTCGGCTCGTCCAACCGAACAGCGACGTGATCAATTGTTGGTAAGTGATGTTTGAGCCGGTAAAGTCTTGATAGGGCACGAAGTCTTCGATCATCACCGTCGGCTCGAGCCCGAAGAAGTTGGCAATCTCCCTGACGTAGTACTCTGCACTGCCGTAGGTTGCCTTGTACCATTCGCCGGGCTTTAGCGGATTGAGCACGTCAATGACACTGCCGATGCCGTATGCCGCTCCATTGCTGTCGGTTCGAACGGTCGGGAAGATGTGCGAGTACAGCAATTCGTCTTGATCGTACATGCCGGCAAGCGATTTGAGCCCTCCGCTTTCGGTCACGCTCTCGATCAGGAATGAGAAGCTGTAATCGAGCAGTTGACCGTTGACCTGAGCGCCGATCTGCCACGCATTGGTTGACGAGAGGCTGAACCGATCCGACAGCGTCCGCTCCTGCAGGCTGATGCTCATCTCCGTCACGTTGTGCTCGGCGAATGTGTTATTCGAGCCGCCGGAACGGGTTGGCACGGTGAACTTGAGTTCGACGGGATATCTTATGAGCGTGTCGGCAACGGCTCGCTCTTTTTTTATGACCTTCCGCGCGGAGCTTGCAGTTGCCCGCTCGATCAGCCGTCGATGAGCATCTGCGGTACAGCGTTCGGCGGCGACGTACTTGAGCCGTCTGAGGGTGTCGAATGCCGCCTTCGACAGGAGCTTGCGTTGAGTGTCGGCGGTGGCGTGCTCGTGCCGACGAAACATCAGTTGCCGTTCGGTGTCGAAGCCGACGCTCTCGACGAGGTATGTCTTTGTCGGCGGCTCGAACCATTTCACTCCGTCGCTCGATGCCGCGTCCTTCACGAGCGCGCCGGCAGTGTCGACGATCCATCGCGCTACACCGTCGCTCACTCGTAACTCGCTTATCGCTCCCGTCAAGAAGTACTCGCTGCTTGCTCCCTGCTGGTAGCCGAGCTGAAACTTGATGCTCTGTCGCGTGAAGGCGGGCGGCGCGGTGTTCTTCGCCCGTAAGACGCCGTTGATGAACAGCCCTATGAAACCGTTGGCTCGGCTGTAGATGATGGCGAGGTGGACGAGCTCGGCGGTGGGATCGTAGCCGCTATCGACTGTCGTAACGGTCGAGCTCGACAGGTCTGCCGTCTTGTTAAAGCACAGCCTCAGCTTGGAACTGTCGAAGGGATTGCGCAACTGAACCAGCAACGGCACCGTGTTGATGGCGCGTGCTCCCGCTTGACTGTCGGCGTCGGTGTACAACCAAAAGTCGATCGTGAAGTCGGCTCCTCCGAGCTCGATCCCTTCGCTCATCTCGATGTAACTCGCGCCGTCAAGTTGCAGGGCTTGACCAAACTTCGAATGAGCACTGCCGACGACGGGAGCGCCATGCGCCGTCCATGAGTTCCCGCATTCGTCTCTTGTCGGCTCCGCGCGGAACGTGAGAAGGACGGCGGTCGCGCTATCCATCGAGCTCTACCACTATGCCTTCGGCGTTCAACGTCACGCTCGTGTCGTTCTGCGGTTGCTCGTCGCTGCTCGAGCTCGCCTTCACCCAGAACACCGCGTTGCCCGTCGCCACGCCCTCGAGCGTCAATCGCTCGCTCCAATTCCCAAACGTCAACGCCAACGATGCATCGCTGAAACTCTCATCGTCCGTCGCCAACGCCCATTTCGCCGCCGTCGAGCCGGTAAGGTAAATCTCGCAACCGCCTTCGATGCTGTATCCCGCGTCGCATCGAACCGCCGCCTTCTGCGCGGCACTCTCGCCCTCGCCGGCATTCAACGCAAAGGTCAACGGCAGGGAACCGTCGCCCGACGATACCTCCGTCCCGTCGAGTGCTCCTGCCGTCGGATTGTTCTTGTACAGCCTTATATGCCCCATTCTACACTCCCCACAATTCGATCTCCGCCTCATACACATCTGCGAAATATGGTTTGTACGAGTACGATTTGATTATGAGCCGACGATTCGACCAGACGTGACCCGCCTCGTCCACCACGTCTATCGGCTCGCGATTGTGCCAGTAGCCTGCCAGAATTTGAGCGTCGGCGTCGCGAACGGTTATCTTGCAGCTGATCTTGTCGCCGTCTGCTACATGCCCGAAGTCTTGCACGACTACTCCTCCGATCACCTCGTACATCGTTTGGCGATCATCGGGGATCACGCGCCAATTCTCCACGCGCAACGCCTTCACTTGCCCCAACTCAATAACCATTGCGTCCTCCCGAGATCGCCTCTACCAGCGCAGGCTGAATTACGTCCGCCACTCGCTCTGCCAGTTCTTGAATGTGATCCACGTCCCACGCATGCGCTTCCTCTATGCTCACATTCGTCGTTATCGTGTTCTGCACCGGCGCCGGCTCCGATTGCGTTGGGCTCGCCTTGACCTCGGGCAGTACTTCTTCCGACAGTCGGCTCGCCAGGTCAAGCAGCTTTGCCGTCATTGTTTCGAGCGGCTCGAGGAACGCCCATAACTTATCGCTCGCCATGCTCAACGGTTCCGTCAAGCCTTCGAGCATCGCCGTTAAGGAGTCGAGCGGCGAGCCGTATTCTTCCATCGCTCCCAACACCACCGGCTCAATTTCCGTCGGCGCTTTTATCGGCTCAACGTCAGCATCAATTTTAAGGGGGCTGAGAGGCTCGTAGACGCGTTCGACCCCTGTTTCCGTATCTAAACCCGTTTTCGATGATGAACGTCTCAGATTTGATTCTGGGCTCATTACGGGCGTGTTGATATTTTCGAGCTCCGAATTCAATTTGTCGACCGGGATTTCCAATCTCGACAGGTCTCTTTGCAGTTGCTCATTGAGTTTCTCTCCGATGTTCAAGCCGTCAAGGCTGTCGGTCAATCGATCCTTCCCGTAGTACTGCTTCAATCTCTCGTCGACACCCAGCTGATATTCTCGCGCTTCGTCTGGCTTGCCCTTCTCGTCATACGGCTGTCGGTGCGGCGTCCCTTTCGTCATGAACATCACTTTGCCGTCGTCTCCGATCGCATATCCCTTGACCTCGTTGACCTTCTGCCGATAGCCCTCTAACCATTTGCTCTCGAGCTCGGCATTCTGCTCGCGTTCCTGCGCCGTCATGAAATTCGGCAGCAAACTCTTGGTCGCCATCTGCCTTGCCTGCTCGAACGCATTCAATTGTTCGGGCGTGAGCATCAATTCTTCACGCTTGACGCCCTGCCGGTAAAGCTCCGAGCGATAATATTCCTGCAGTCCGCCGTAACCGCCTTCGTTGAACGCCCGCATCTCTTTCAGCTGTGACTTCAATGCGGTCAATGCCGCGTTCCTTTGGGCTTCTGCCTTCGCTTGCTCGGCATGCTCTGCCGCTCGCGCTTCCTCGATGCCCTTCTGCTTCCAGGCTTCCTTCTCGCGCTCGATCCTCGCCAACGTCTGTTCCAATCCGCTTTGCCCGAGCTCCGCGCGGCTCTGCTCAAATTCCTTTTCAAGTTCAAGAATCGCCTGCTGCTTTTGTTTCTCCGCAGACAGCGCCGCCTCGGCTTCATCCATGCCCGCCGATATCCATTCGTCCTTTTCGCTCTCGATTGCCGCCAACTTGTTTTCGAGCGCCGTCCTGTCCGCCGCCGCGATTTTTTCTCGTATCTCGTCAAGTTTATCGGCTCGCTCCTGTTCGATCTGCTCTGACTTCGCCGCGTACAACTCTTCGATCGCCGTATCTTCTTCCTTTGACAGATACAGCTTGTTGGTCGTTTCCCTCTCGCGCCATTTCTCAAGTTCCGCCTTCGACTTTTCATATTCGTTACCACCATGCTCAAGCTCGATTCGCAAGTCCTCGAGCTCCCGACGATAATCGCTTATCCTTTTCGATGCATATTGGCTCAATATGTCGCTCGTGTCCGACGGAGGCTCAACCTTCTGCTTCGACAAGTCTGCCTCTAAGTCTTTGAAGAAATCCTCCATTGTCGGCACTTCCGATGGCTCGACCTCTGCTTTCGCTCCCAACTTGAATTTGTATTCCGCTTGCTTGACTTTCGCATCTCGATCCATGTCGCCCAACAGATCGTCGAGGAATTTGTCTCGCGCCTTCTCCCAGACGCTGCGCTCGCCCTCAACCTCGATCCCCGCCCGTATCTGTGCCCATTGCTCATTCTTGGCGGCGTCTCCAAAGTCGAGCCCTTCAAAGCCGTTAAAATCGAACACCTTGCCCAATCGCTCTGCCGCGCTCTCTAGCATGAAGCCCCAACGTTGTACTTTATCGGTGCTCTCGACGAGCAATTGCGTGCCGTCCCTGACCTTCTCGAATAACCATTCGATTACACTCCTCGCCATCGGCGTGATTAAATTCGTCAATGCCTGCTTGAATTCGTTTGTCTGCTCGTTCAACAATTTCATTTCCCGATCGAGCGCATGTAACTCGTCGAAGTCTAAGTTCGCGTCGAAGATCTTTGCCGCGTCCTCCTTCGCCTCCTCATATCGGCGAAAGTATTGGATCGCATCTCGAACGCCCGCTTCGCCGCCCGTAAGCTGCAGAAACTCGATCTCGTTGCCCTCTGCCTCCGCCTTCTTGAACGCTTGATATACTTCTTCCGTCAGCTCTTGAAAATTTTTGAGCCGCCCCGAAGCGTCCGTCAACTGCGCTCCATATCGGCTCAACGCCAGAAACTCCGGATCATCTGCCTCCCCCTTCACAAATGCATCACTGATCCCGCGTATGTAGCCTTCGAAGTCGCCGATATCTCCTCCCGCCAGCTTCATGTGTCTCAAGAAACTTTCCGTGTCACCCACGTCAAGGTTTAGCTCATACGACTGCTTCTGCAGCTCATTGAAGTCATCCAGCATTTCGTTGATCGCTTCCTTGACCGTCGACGCCGATTCCGCTATCCCTATCAGCGTCGCTATCGCCGGCGCCCTCGTCGCTATGAAATCCATTATCGCGTCGGTCAGATTGCCCGTTCCGTCCGCCGCATCATCTTGCGCATCGCTCAAGTTTCTTAGCTCATTCTCTAACTCTGCCAGCGCCAATCTCTCACGCTCGAGCGCTACTTCCGCTCGCTGGATCGCCGCTCGATCCTGATTGCGGCTCCTCTGAAGGGATTGCAATGCCGCTTCCGTGATCCTTATCCGATCGCGCTGCACACTCAACCTTTCGTTGAGCGCTTGCTCTTGTACCGCCAACCGTCTCGCTCCGTCTGTCGCTTCGTTCAAGCCTTCGAGCTCGACCCGCGCCCGTAAGTCGATCAACGTGCTCTGCCGACGCAACCGCGCCATCGCCTCATTCACGTTCCTATCCGCCGCTATGAAATCACTCTCAAGTTGGCTTATGTCCAGCCCCAAGCTAAGAAACAGCTCCGAGATCGTTTCGCCGCCGCGCCTCGCCAATCAGATCACCTCCTCTATCCACGCCTTCGGTTCCGGCGCATGCTGCAGTCTCTCAAGATCGAACAACAGTCTCAGCGGCATTCTCTCGATGTCAACGAAACTCGTTTTGAGCGTCCTCGTCCATCGAAGTTCCCATGCCAATGCCGCCTCGTACATCGTCAGATCACTCCGTCTCCTACCGACTCCTCTTTTTTTTCCAGCTCCTCGAGCTTCGAATACAGCATCGCCGTCAAGAAGGTTGAGGCGACTTTGTAGGCGGGGATCACCTCCGACAGTGCCATGCACTCGAGCAGTTCCTCGGCGGTAACCGCTCCCTCATACATCACGCTTATCATTCGGCAGTGTTGCTCCACGTATTGATCTGCCGTCAAATCCTTCTTGCCTCCTTCGAACTCCGCGAACACTCGCCACAACTTTGCCTTCGGCTCCGGCATCTCGATCGTCCGCCCGTTGAGTTTGATGCTCGGCTTATCCATCTCTGTCACCCCTATACGCTCGCATACCAACTCGTTGCAACCGTCGTGTCCGATGTGTCCTTGACCATCTTCCACGCACCATCTGACGTTCTCGCCACAAACGTGCCTTCGAGCTTTGGCGTCGTGTACTCGACCGATTCGCCTCTCGTCTGCAGGCTCTCTTGTCCCTCGTCAAACTTGCCCTTAAGCAATTTCACATACCTCGTCTGACCGTCATGCTTCTCCGCTTCGAACAGGATCGCCACATAGGGGCTCGTGTCCGACGCCTTCACCAACATCGTCCCGCTGTCAAGGCTGTGTCCCAACATCGCCGCCGCGTCCGCCAACGGAATGTCGGCGGTCTCGAGCGTAACGGTGATCTCCGAGATGCTTGACGCCGTCGCCAACGGCATATCGTCGCCGTACAACGTGTTCTTCTGGATCGACGGATTGATCTCCACGTTTATCAATCCCGCTAACCGTTTCGGCGTCTCATATGTTGTCGTGGTCTCGGTGTCCTCGGTCAACCGCGCGTAATACAGCTTCCTCAAGCCGATCGTCGCCATTATCTGTTCCTCCTCAATTCCAGCTTCAGCTTCTCCTTCACGTGCTCTATCATCTCCTCGTGCTTGGCATAAAACGCAGGGTACAGGAACGGCTCATTGATCTTCGGCGAGTACTCGACCACCGCTCCATACGCTTGCCCTTGCTCATTCTTGGCGTCCGCCACGATCTTTATCCTCGTCCCGTTCGCGCTTGGCAACGCCCTGATGCTGTCTCTGAGCCGTCCCGTCCTTACCGGCACTCTCGACCGCGCTTCCTCGATCAACGTCTCGGCGTTGTCCGCCAACGCTTCTTTCGCCGCCGTTGCCGCCCGCTCGCCGTACTGCTCCAAGATTCGACGGACATTCATCGCTCGCGCCATGATCATCATCCCAACAAAAGAGGGCACCGATTGCTCGATGCCCTTGCCAATAAGCGTTCAGATGATGCGATCGATCATGGCGAGCTCGAACTTACCGTCGAACTCGTTGATGGTGACGATGACGATATGTCGCTCGCCGTTTGCGGTCGCCGAGGTCTGCTGTGCGATGAAGATGTGGTTGATTCCCTTGACGACTTGGGTGCCGACGTACGCCATGGGCTTGTACGATGCTCCGACGAGCCCGTTCATCACGCTCCATGCCGACGCTGCCTTCTGCGGGAACGCCGTCATTTCTCTCTGCTCCAATACTTCTATGTTGCCCATTTCCTTAGCCTCCTAAATTATTACGTTCCAGCGCGTTGAGCAATATGTCATCAGCACTTCCTGCCCGCTCATTAAGCCGCTTTTCATTCCCTGTCACCTCCTTGCTAATCGACCGCCCCAAACAAGCCTTCCGCAAGCTCGGGGCGGTCTGCATTAAAAGATCAATCGGAAGGACCTTCCTCGTCGGGACTTGCCGCCGGAGTGCCCTGGTTGTCGTTCCACAAAGTGGCGATCGGCGTGGACGTGGTCACCACGGTGTGCACCGCTATGTTGGTGACGGTGGCGCCGTCGTC